>JAKJGD010000019.1 GCA_022704585.1 Spirochaetota bacterium
ACGATCCTGATGCGCCCGTTGGCGACTGGGTGCACTGGGTGGTGTACAACATGCCGGTGTCTACGAAGGAGCTGGCGGAGGGCGTTCAGTCCCTTCCGGCTGGATCGAAGAGTGGAACCAATGGCTTCCGCAAGCCCGGCTACGGCGGTCCCTGTCCCCCGAGCGGCGTACACCGCTATTATTTCAAGATTTTCGCGCTTGACGCGGCGCTCTCCCTTGCTGAAGGAGCAACCAAGGCACAACTCTTAAAGGCCATGGAAGGCCATATCGTGGCCCAAGGCGCCCTCATGGGCAAGTACAAGCGCCAGTAGGTCAGTCCTGCGGCCTCATGGTCGGGAAGAGAAGAACGTCCCGTATCGATTTTTCGCCTGTGAGGAGCATGACCAGCCGGTCTATGCCGATGCCGAGACCGCCCGTGGGCGGCATGCCTGCCTCGATTGCCTGAACGAAGTTTTCATCCATGGGCGGAGCCTCCTCGTCGACCTCCCGGCGCAGGGACTGCTCGTATAGTGTCTTTCTCTGGAATAGCGGATCGTTCGATTCGCTGTACGCGTTCGCAAGCTCCGTGCCATTGATGAAAAGCTCGAATCTCTGCAGAAAGCGCTCGTCTTCGTAATCGGGCTTGCACAGGGGCGTGGTCTCCACGGGGTGATGTGTGATGAATACCGGCTGGATCAGCTTGTCTTCAACTAAAATCTTGAAGAGCTCGTCTATGGCGAGGCCTCTGACAAAGCCGCCCTTGACGTGGCCGCCGTGTGTGTCAAGCGTGCCTTCCAGCTCTGCATCGCTCATAGACATGACGTCGAGGCCTGCATATTCTTTCAGCGCATCGGTCACTTTCAGGCGCCGCCAGGGCGTTTTGAGATTTATCTCTTTCCCGTCATACTGAATGGTCGTGCTGCCGCACACGGCGAGCGCGGTCTTCTCGAAAATTTCTTCCGTTATGGCCATCATGTCGCTGAAATCGGCGTACGCCTGGTAAAGCTCGAGCATGGTGAATTCCGGGTTATGGGTCCGGTCGATCCCCTCGTTGCGGAAGCACTTGCCGATCTCGTACACGCGGTCGAATCCGCCGACGATGAGCCGTTTGAGGTAGGGCTCGAGCGAGATACGAAGGTATAGCTTGATGTCCAGGGCGTTATGGCGCGAAGTGAAGGGGGATGCGGCGGCGCCGCCGTATACGGGCTGAAGTACCGGAGTTTCAACTTCGTAAAAATTCTTTTCGTCGAGAATGCCTTTTATCCGCTTGATGATGGCGATCCGTTTTATAAAAGTTTCTTTCACGCCCGGGGTCACGATCAGGTCAACGTGCCGGTTCCGGTAACGGAGCTCCTTGTCCGCGAATGCGTCGAAGACCTCGCCATCCTTTTCCTTTACGACGGGAAGAGGCCGTATGTTTTTCGACAGTAATGTTAACTCGGAGACAAAGACGGAAATTTCGCCGGTCTTCGTTTTTTTTACCCCGCCCTTCACGCCGATGATATCCCCGATGTCGAGCTTCTTGAAGAGCTCGTAAGATGCATCACCGATGTCTTTCTGTGAGACATAGATCTGTATTCTGCCGTCGCGATCTTGGATGGTGCTGAAACTCGCCTTGCCCATGACACGAACGGTCATGATCCTGCCTGCAACACTCACTGATTTAGGGGTGGTTAATGTTTCATCGAACCCGGCGATGATGCCGGCCGAATAATCTGTCACACCGTATTTATAGGGAAAGGGATTGATCCCCAGATCCTCGCGGATTTCCCTGAGTTTTTCTTTCCTAACTTTTATTAAACCGCTTTCTTCTTCCATTGCCGTACCTGCTTTGTTGGATAATCCATCCGTAACTCGTTTCTGCCCTGTTATAAAAAGCGAAACCCGCAATTCATTCTTTGTATGTGACCATTTGTGTCAAATTAATTTTTTATTTACATATTCCCGCAAGTGCTGGAAAGATACGCTGCATTGCTGATTCCCAACGTAAAAGAAGGTTGGAAATGCAAAAATGGGGCCGTTCAACCGGTTAAAATTAATAGATGCTGTTTGTTTTTTTTATTTACATAATTTACATCATTTCTATGTTCTTACTTTGATTTGTATCGTGTATTGTTATATATTCTCTTAGGTGGATCGGCCATGCCGGTCTGGAGGAATAAACAATGAGCAGATGGGCCGCAACGGCTGTAATGATAATCCTCTTTCCCTTTATGTACGGAGGGGAAGAGAGTGATGTTTTTGGAAGACCGATGAGGGTCGCGTCGTCAGTGGACGGCGGCGGAAGCCAGGATAATAATCCGAACAGACAACCGGAAGTAGTTAAGGAGTATTACGCGAGCGGGAAGGTGAAGTCCGAAACCTCGTATGTCGACGGGAAGATTCACGGCAAGAGAAAGCTGTACTATGAAAACGGCAATCTCCAGAAAGAGGAGGAATATAGCGCCGGCATTCGCGCAGGCGTGTTTTTGGAATACTATGAGGACGGTGCCCTGCGTAATTATGAAACCTACCGGGACGACGCGCTGAACGGCGTATGCTATATGCAATACCCCGGCGGCCAGAAGATGATGATCGGACAGTGTGCGAATGGCAAGAAAACCGGAAAGTGGACGCTGTTTCATAAGAACGGCGAGAAGTACATGGAAGGGAATTTCATCGACAATCTGATGGAGGGATTGTGGCGTTCATACTCTCCGGACGGGGATCTCGATTCCGAGGGCGAATACTCCAGGGGATCTCAGGCGGGACTCTGGATTTACTATGATAAGAGCAGGAAGATCGAAAAAAAGCTCACCCTGAAGGACGGTGTGGTTGAAGGTGAGTGCTGGATATACAGGAACGGGAAGCTTGTCGGGGAAGGGATCATGGCGGGTCAGACCCATGACCCGGTCATCAACGGAAGCTGGAAAGCGTACTATAAAAACGGCCACCTGGAGTATGAAGGCGTATTTACCATGGGTAAGAAGAACGGAGAATTCAAAGAATATTACAGTAACGGCAATTTGAAGGCTACCGGGGAATACTTAAATGATCAGAGAAACGGAAGCTGGATTTTCTATGATGATGACGGAAAGACGGTTGACCAGGAAAAATCCGGCCTGTATCAGATGGGGAAATTGAACAAGCAGAACAATTCACGCATCAGAATGCCTAAGGGCTGCTGGTACCGGGAGCTCGCCTCCGGGAAAAGCCGGTAGCAATCTTCATTCTAAAAATCCTTGTAAAACTTGAAATACTTTTATTAGTATGTAACCGGTGGGATACTTTCTTTTCAAAATCCGGTAGCGCGGAATTATGCGCATAAACAGCCATGCATTAAGCTAGATGGCACCATGTAATCAGGACTGATCAATGAATGCGGGCATGTATCATTATCTGCTCCTCTTCGGCGTATACTCGTTCTATGGGTGGCTGATAGAGTCGGTGTACCGCTCCGTAACCCAGCGGAGGCCGATCAATGCCGGCTTTCTGTTTGGTCCCTTCGTTCCCATCTACGGGTTCGGGGCAATCTTTATCATCGTCCTGGAACAAGCCTTCGACCAATGGAATATTCTGCTGAAACTGTTCATGTACGGCCTTGTCCTCTCCGCCATAGAGTATATCGTCGCAGTCCTCATCGAGACGATATTCACATTAAAGCTGTGGGACTATTCCAAAAACTGGTTTAATATACAGGGAAGGGTATGTCTTCTTTTCTCCGGGTTCTGGGCTATTCTTGCGCTGGTGTTTGTGTACGTAATACATCCTTACACATCAGGACTGGTCTTTTCATTCGATGACGGGTATGTCCGTGCTGCATCAGCGGTGCTCCTGGTCTATATCGGGATTGATTTTACCTTCTCAGTCGCGACCATGGCTGCATTCCGAACGAAGATTGCATACCTCTACTCAGAGTACTTCAACCTGAGCAATGTTGAGATAGAGAATATCATTGATTCGTTCAGAAGGATCAGGAGGGCGTTCCCGAACCTGAACACCTATATTGACAGAAAGATCAATGTCGAAATCAAGAGCAGGGTTAATACGTTTCTGAAATCGATACAGGACAAGGTAATCATGAATCTTAAAGGACGAAAGCCACTTGAGAAGGAATTTTATGAAACGATCGGCGACATCTATCGGCATGGCGAGTTCATGAAACTCAAGCGCTATTATCATCATAACTCGTCAATTTATGCGCACGTGCGCGATGTCGCATATTTCTCTTACCGCATCAGCAAGTATCTCGGCCTGGACTACCGCTCAGCGGCGCGCGGCGCGCTACTGCACGATTTTTTCTTGTACGACTGGCGTAACCATGATGCGCCGGACCTGCCCCGGAAAAAATATCACGGCATCGAACACCCCAAGATCGCCCTGAAAAATGCCGAGAAGTATTTCTCGCTTAACGAGATCGAGCGCGACATTATCGTCAAACATATGTGGCCCCTCACCCTGATGCCTCCCCGGTACAAGGAATCGTTCATCGTGACCTTTGCAGACAAGTACCTTTCGTCGAAAGAGTTTTTTGATGAGTTCAAGAAACATGCTGTAAAGAAGCGCCCCCGCCGGCCCCGCTTGAAGAGGCGGACCCGCACGGTAAAACATCCCTCTTGAAACGCTCACGCAAAAATGGGCTGCTGCAGGTCTAATAAATCCTTGCTATTTTTCATTACCTGCGTCAGCATGATGACACTGCCCGATAGTTACGGGCAAACATATGACAGTCCACAATAACAAGACGGTTCCCATAAACTGGATCGGGGACACAGAAAAGTATATCCTGGTCCCCCGCCTTCAAAGAAAGCGGGTTGTGAAAAAAGTAAAACGCCTTATCAAGGTGAAGGGTGCCTGTTATTTCACAAAGGGAGTACCCTATAAGCTTATCGATTTTATTTACCGGGCGGTTGTCAGGCTAGGGCTGAAGGAGCGGAAGCTCATTTTTTCCCGCGGCTCGGTAAGAGTTAAAGGCCGGCCAACCAGCAATATCGTGGACGTGTACGAGCTTGACTGGGACCTTGGCACCTCGATAATCATTCCGCTCAAGCGGCGATATGATTCGATCCAGAATTTCACCGTGGCCGGCAGGACGTACCCGGTGCGGCTGATAGAAATCATGGTCCTCTCCGGGCTGCTCCGGCTGGTCCATGGCGACAAGTCGGAGAACTGGCGCTCCGCGAAAGCGGCCGCCATCATCACGCGCGGGTGGGGAGAAATGGCACAAGATGCTCCGCCTCCGGTTTCACGTTCTGATTAATCGATAACAGAAATAAAAATATGCTTCTCCTTGACTTTTTACCGGAGACTGTATATTATATGGTTATTATTTTGCCGAGATCCGGTTACCACCGGATACGGGGGACCCGTTTTTCAGGGGCGCATTCCGGTACAGGATAGGGCACTTCCAAGCCCGAGCCCGTCAGCTAACCTCGTAGGCGTTTGGGAGGCCATGCAAAACCGCGCATGCCGGTTTTTTGTTTTTTTGCCTCCAAAAAATATTTTTCCCCGGAGGCATCATGAACGACGACGATAAAGTCCCGCTATTCAGTAAAATAAAGCATCTGCTCATCGGTGACGCGCGCAGTGTGTCTGACCCGTCAATATTCCACAAGCTTTCACTGATTGCTTTCTTCGCCTGGGTCGGTCTTGGGGCTGACGGTCTTTCGTCATCATGTTACGGGCCGGAGGAGGCGTTCCTTGCGCTCGGAAAACACTCGCATCTGGGAGTTTTTGTCGCGCTTGGATCGGTTATAACGATCTTCGTTATCAGCGCGAGCTATCATCAGATTATAAAGCTTTTTCCGACAGGAGGAGGCGGTTACCTGGTGGCAAGCAAGCTCCTGTCGCCGACCGTCGGGATGGTATCCGGGAGTGCGCTCCTGATCGACTACCTGCTCACCATCACGCTTTCGGTGGCAAGCGGAGCAGACGCGATATTCAGCTTCCTGCCGGCAACATGGCTCCCCTACAAGCTGACGGTCGCGGTGCTGGGTGTCGTAATCCTTATCTGGCTCAACCTGCGCGGGGTGAAGGAATCTGTTTTGCCGCTGGTGCCCATATTCCTGATCTTCCTGGTGACGCACGCCTTCGCCATCATCTACGCGATAGCCACCCATGCCGGCAGCATGCCGGAGGTCGTCAGCAAGACGATCAGCGATGTGCAGAGTACCGGCACGGAGATGGGAACGTTCGGCATGCTGTTCCTGATCCTCCGGGCGTACAGCATGGGGGCAGGCACCTTTACCGGCATCGAGGCGGTCTCGAACGGTATCCCTATACTCAGGGAGCCGAAAGTCAAAACCGCAACGCACACGATGAACTACATGGCGATTTCCCTTGCCGTTACTGTCGCGGGCCTCATGACAGCCTATCTTCTCTTCAACGTGGGGCTCGTTCCCGGCAAGACTCTCAACGCGGTCCTGTTTGAAAACATGACGTCCGGCTGGGTGCCCGGGGCCAGATCGGCCTTTGTCCTTCTCACGCTCGTCTCCGAAGCTGTGCTCCTCTTCGTCGCGGCGCAGACCGGCTTCCTCGACGGGCCGCGCGTGTTATCAAACATGGCGCTCGACCGGTGGGCGCCCACCCGATTCGCGTCGCTGAACGACCGGCTCGTGACGCAGAACGGCATACTCATGATGGGTATCGCCTCAATCGCACTCATGATCTATTCAGGGGGCTCGGTGAAGCTCCTGGTCATATTCTACAGCATAAATGTGTTCATCACGTTCACGCTCTCACAGCTTGGCATGGTGCGGCACTGGTGGCTCGTCCGGGGCAGCGAAGGGCACTGGAAAAAGAAGCTTTTCATAAACGGCGTCGGTTTGGTCATGACCACCTTTATCCTTGTATCGGTGGTAATTCTCAAGTTCAATGAAGGAGGCTGGCTCACCATTTTTATTACCGGCTCGCTTGTGGCTCTTGCCGTTATAATCAAGCGGCATTATAAACGGACCGGGAGGCTCCTGGGACGGCTGGCCGGCCTCGTGGATATAGCAGAGGCGGACCGGGCCCGGTATGAGACAAAGAGGGGGTTGCGGAGAAAGAAACAGGAGGTCGATCCGAAAGCCAAGACGGCCGTTCTCTTTGTCAACGGATTCAGCGGGACAGGGCTGCATACGCTCTTCACGATCATGCGTGTCTTTTCCGGGATCTATAAAAACTTCATTTTCATACAGATCGGGCTTATCGATTCAGGCCTGTTCAAGGGCGTGGAGGAGATCGAGCAGCACAAGGCGCACATTGAAAAGGAGGCGGGCCGCTACGTGAGCTACATGCGCGCGCATGGATTCAACGCGGAAAGCCGGACAGCCATCGGTGTGGACGTTGTGGACGAATCCACGAGGATCGCAGCGGAGATAGTGAAATCGTATCCCCGGTCGATATTTTTCGCCGGCCAACTGGTGTTCCCGGAAGATACTTTTTTTACCCGCTGGCTCCATAACTACTCGGCCTTCGCCATCCAGCGGGTGTTTTACCACCGTGGTATCCCAATATTAATTCTGCCGATTCGCCTTTAGATGAGATTGTTGCGTAGTATGATGCAGGGGTCTTATACCTGCTGCAGGCATTTTGGTACACGGGCGAGTCTTGTTCCGCTCGACCATGCACGCCGGCAGTCCCGGCCGGAGGATGCGGATGAACACAGGCCCTACAGGGATATTTTAAAATTCACTATTCTCGGATGCACAAGATTCTCGAAATCCCTGTATTTCATCCTGATGAGCTCGGTGTGCGTTCCCGCGTTAAAAACGATCGCCTCGTCTTTCGTAAGATCGTCGGAAACAAGCTCGTCCATGCCGTAGAGGTTTCCGAACGGCGGCATCGCACCCATCTCGCAGTCGCCGAACCTCCGGATGAAATCGGTTTCCGACGCCAGTTCGACATCATCGGTCTGGTACAGTGCCTTCAGCAACGAGAGGTTCACCTTCTGATTCGCCGTCATGACAACCATCACCAGCTTGTTGCCAATCTTGACGATCACCGGCTTCGCCATTTCCCTGCCGTGAACGTGGGCGACCTGGGCAGTTTTGGTGGAAGAAAAGGCAACCGGGTGGTGGATTATCTCGAACTTCACGTTGTTTTTTACAAGGTAGTCCAGCAGTTTTTCTCCTTTCATGGCGGACCCTCCCTCTGTGATTGTGGTGTATACATTAAAGTATGGTGATTGGCAACCCGAGTCAAAATTAATTTTCGTAATTTCGGATCATAATTTGCTATTACGGCCGTTCGTAATTATACTTTCATTGTCAGGCATGGTGTTATCTCCCGTATATACACAAAAAAAATTATAAATTCTCGAGGAGGCTGTATATGAAGGGAACAGTTTCATTCGCCCCGCTTGAAAAAGAGCTGCGGCATGAGATGAGAAATACCATAAATAGAGTGGAGGATACAATTGATCTTGAGAACCGGTTTTCCAACATCATGAAACAGTTGCTGGAAAAAGCGTGTGAACGACAGCATATACCGATTGATATCGATATCGATGATGTGATCTTTAATCCTGAAGCGGGAAACTATTATGTTCTTAGTAAAAAACTGAAAAAAATGACGGGTTTCAGCGATCTCTGGGATTCGTCAGACCTGAAAAATGTCATAGGCAGGTTTGCGGATTCCGCGCACAGGAAATACCTGCATTTGCACAGGCACCCTGAGAAGGCCAGGTTCAAGATCAGGTAGCTGATGTTTCATAGTGGAGCGGTTAGTGACGGTAAACGGCAATAATAAAGCGGGTGGCCCGGGCCCTCGCTTTACTGTTTACAAACCAGCTTTTTTGTATTCTACCGCCAGGTTCATGTTGACATACACAACTCCGGCATTAAGGTCTTTGAGAGGATAGGCGTCCGTAATGGCCGGAAACGTATCGGCTTTCGCCTTTTCGTTCAGGGTGGTGCCGGCGGGGATATACCGCCCGCCGGGCACGGTAACGCCCATGACGATACACCCGGGCTCGACGACGCACTTTTTACCGACACGCGCACGGGACACCAGGGTTTTCATGCCGACGAAGGTATCGTCTCCCACCGACGGGGGGCCGTGGATCTGGACCTGGTGAGCGAGGGAGACCCGGTTCCCGATGTGGACCGCGTATTTTATGCCGCCCACTTCCTCCATGTTCTTTTCAACGGGCTTGCCGTGGGAAAAAATTTCAAGCGCGTGTATCACCACGCCGCCCTGAACGTTTGAATTGTCGCCGATGAACAGGGGCTGGCTCACGTCGCCCCGCACGGCCGTGAAGAGAGAGAACATGACCCTCTTTCCGATGATCGTGTTGCCGATCAATGCGGCAAGGGGATGTAGGTACGCCGTGGCATCGATGACCGGGTCATGAACTTCGGGAGAAAAATCTGTTTTGACGTTTTTGTGTATGATAAAGCTAGCCCATACTGGTTTTTTCCCTGATTAATCCGCGGGTCTGCTTTGTCAATATTTACAAGAGGAAACCCCGGCGATTTTATTATTTACAAAATCGGCACCGCTCATACTAATAGACGAAAATCGCCCCTCCAGGAGGGGGCCGGTATTATATAGAAGACGCAGTCGCGTGACTGCGTCTGTAATATTAAATGGTGATACACATGAACTTCAAACCGAACGGTGCGGCGACAGTTATAGGGAGCTTTCCCCATGAAAAAGAGACGGACGCCTGTGCGCTCGTGTTCGAGTCGCTGAGGGACATCCCGGCGTGGCCGCAGCTCCCGCGCCGGAGCTTTCTCGAAGACATGAACGTGCAGTTTTGCAAAAGGCTCCCCTGTCTTGCCCTGAACGAGGCCGAGCGGAAAGCGGGATTCGATACTTCCCGGGATATGGCCGGGGAGCTGGAACGCTTTTACACGCATTTCATCGAGGACGACGTGGACTACTTCGGCCTCGACGACGACCATGCGGCCGGATTCGCCTGCTTTATACAGGGCGTTCGGGACGGCAGGGCTGCCGGCGCGCTCGCGCTGAAGGGCGAGACTACCGGGCCGCTGACCCTCGGGCTCATGACCGACATCACGGACGGGAAGTACGCTCTCTACAAGCCTGACCTGTTCGACGCGGTGGTGAAAAACTGCACCATGAACGCGCGGTGGCAGGTGCGCGCACTCAAAAAATTCTCCGAGCGGGTCATCGTGTTTTTTGACGAGCCGTCGCTTTCCATTATCGGCTCGGGATTTTACTCGGTCGACAGGGACCAGGTTACCGGCTCGTTTAAAGAGATAACGGACGGCATCCACAAGGAGGGTGGCCTGGCCGGGACCCATTGCTGCGGTAACGCGGACTGGGACGACCTCCTGGATCAGGCGACCGGCCTGGACATCATCAACTTCGACGCCACGGACGAGATCATCGTGGATAAATTCGTCAATGCCCGGAACATCGTCTCTTACCTGGAACGGGGCGGGTGCATCGCCTGGGGTGTGGTGCCCACGCTTAAGGACAAGCTGGAAGGCGCCACCCGCGAGGGCGTAACAGGGACTTTTCATGCCGTGGTTAAGCGCCTGTCGGGAAGGGGGATAGCCGAGGACGAGATACTCGCCCGCTCGATCATCACACCGAGCTGCGGCACCGGTACGCTTCCGGTAGAACTTGCGGAAAAGACGATGGCACTTCTGAAAGGGCTGTCCGGCACGATTACGGGCAGGAATTAGCAGTCAGGATGCAATAGCCGTACTGCGTGAGGCTACCGGCGGAGTTACCGGTTATTTTTTCGATCGCTTGATGAATGCCCGCGCATCCACGACGGAATGGAATACGGCCATGTAGTTGAACATTTCCGGGTGGGCCACCATGATCTTCTGCAAAAAGTCTTCGGTCATGACCAGCACCAGGTAGCCCTTCGCTTTCTTCATGATCGCCATTGACTTCATCAGGATGCCGATGGCCGGGTCGCTGATCTCGGTTACCGCGGTTGCGTCCATGATGAAATCCGTAAAATCGGGCAGGCTCGTTTCATTTGAGTATGCGTCATATATTTTGGAAGCGATGTCCTTGTCGATAACGGCAACCTGTATTTTGAATAGAAGGATGCTTTCATCTGACAGTAAGGTATAGGTATATAACGCTGCGCCTCCAAGCATAACGCCCCTCCCCGCAGGATTTTCAGAAGGATACATACATAATTAATCGATTGTCAAATAATAATTTTTTTTTGATTAAAAAACGTCATGGTGCCGGCAAACAGGGCGCATGATATATTATGACAGGCTTCCGTACAGGTCGATCAGCTGGTCCACGAGATCACCGAAGTAGCCGATTGCCTCGATAACGGGCTCCGGCCGTGACATGTCCACGCCTGCGGCACGCAGCTCGTCGAGCGGGTACCGTGACCCTCCGAGAGAGAGAAAAGAGAGGTACGCCTCCCGCGCCGGCAGCCCTTCGGTCATGACCTTGCGGGCAAGGGCGATGGACGCAGAAATGCCGGTGGCGTATTTGTACACGTAAAACGCCCGGTAGAAGTGTGGTACGCGCAGGCATTCCAGATCCAGCTCGGGATCCAGAACCACGTCCGGCCCGAAGTACAGCTTCAGCAGGCCGTGATAGATTTCTTTGAAGCGTTCCAGCGTGAGCGGTTCGCCGGCCTCCGCCGAGGCGTGCGCCAGCTTTTCGAACTCGGCGAACATGGTCTGGCGGAAGATGGTGCTGCGAATGGCGTCGATCTGGCGGGT
>JAKJGD010000506.1 GCA_022704585.1 Spirochaetota bacterium
GCGGGCGTTCCGCTTGCCCCTTTAAATGACAGCTACTGTGAGGGTGGAGAAATGAAATCAACCAACGTATTTGCAGCACTCCTGGTCGTGTTCGCCCTGGCCGCCGCGCTGGCGGTACGCGGTCACGGCCAGACGCAGTACACGATCCAGATGGTCGTGGGGGACGTGAAGATCATCTCCGGCGGGAAGACCGCGGCCGCGGCTGTGGACGGGGTCCTTGCCGGGGGCGATACGATAGTAACGGGCGGCAACTCGATGGCGGACGTGTCCTTCGGCGACCGTGGGCTCGTGCGCGTGCAGGAGTCCACGAAGGTGACCGTGGCCTCGCTGAAAAAGAGCGTCGATGACCCGGACCTTGATCTCGACGGCGGCGGCATACTCGTAATGCTCTCGAAGCTCGTGAAGGGCGAGTCCTTCCAGGTCAGGACGAGCACACAGGTTGCGTCCATCAGGGGCACTAGCTTCGAGGTGACGGCGCACGGGGGCGGGTCCCGGGTAGACGTGCTGAGCGGGAAGATCATGGTGAACCCGGTCGCTGACGGTGCGGTCAGGCGCGAGATCCAGGAATACGTTTCCGAGAACCAGTCGATCTCCCTGGATCGGGGCGCAGTGCGGGAGATACTGGCCGGGCGGAGAAAGATGACGGTCTCCGAGCTGAAAGAGGGGGACCTTGACAAACTGGTCGAGCGCTTCAATAAAATAAGGGAATCGCGCGGGTACAAGCGCCTCAACAGGGGCCTCCGCGGCGATTTCGAGAGCCGCATCAACAAGATGAGGAAGCGCCGCGCCGACCGGGGGAACGTCAAGCCGCTGAACAGGCGGGAGATCAGGCAGCGCGTCAAAGTGCGCAGAAGCCCGGGCAGGTAGGTGCCGGTAATCAGATGATACTTCAGACGCCCCTGGAAGCAGGGGCGTCTGAAGTATCGGGACGCAACCTCCGGATCATTCCCCGTCGATGTCCTTCCGCCGCGCCGATTTCTTTCTGCTCTGCAGCTTTTTTTCGTTCAGCCGCTTCATCTTCTGCGACCGGCTCACCTTCGTGGGCACGCGCTTCTTCGGTACAACGAGCGCCCGGGCCAGCATCGACGCGAATTTTTCTATCGCCAGCCTGCGGTTGGCGGCCTGCGAGCGGCTCGTCTCCTCGTGGAGTACGAGAAAGCCTTCCTTGTTGATCAGGTTCTTCAGCTTCAGGCGGGCACGGTTTTTCTGCGCCGGCGTGAGGCGTGACGTTTCCTCCAGGTTGAAGCGGAGCGTGACCTTCGTGGACACCTTGTTCACGTTCTGGCCCCCCGGTCCGGAGGAGCGGGCGGCGGTGATGACGATTTCATCGTCGGGAATGGTGACGCTCCCGGTAATCCGTATCATGGCCGCAGTCCGGTAGCGGTGCGCGTGACATATCCCTCGATGAGATCCGCCGCCAGGGTGGCGCCCCGCGTGTTCAGGTGGAGCAGGTCAGTAAGGTAGAGAAAGCCGTGGCGTGCGGAAATATCGTCATAGGATTCCCGTAAAAGGTAGTGACGCGCCAGCACGCGGTACATGGTAAATTCCGGGTCGCCGCGGTACAGCACGCCGGGTATTTTTCCACGCGCCTCTATGCCGCGCGTCATGGACTCGTTGAGGGGCAGGTAGTCGACATTCTGCGCCGCTGCCGTCTCCTTTATGATGCGGCTGTATTCAGCCGCGCGCCGGTAGGCCTCGCTGCCCGGCTCCTCGCCCATGGGCGGGAGCGAGAGGAGGGCGATGCGCGCGTGCGTTTCCGACTTCAGCCTGGCGCATATGGCGGCAAGGTTTGCCCGGAACCACGCGCTGTCCGGCCTGCGGGGAAGCCGCATCTCATCGAGATAGCGCCCCATGGCCGATTCGGACAGTGTCGCGTTGGCGTCATTCGACCCGATGAGGACGGTTACCACGTCCGGGCCGCATGTGATGATCTCGTCCAGCCGCTGCCCCAGGTTCCAGGCAAGCTCGCTATTGATGCCGGCGTTGACGAAGGTGAATCCCCGTGACGATAGCCGTTGCGACAGGATATCAACGTAGTTTATGCTGACCCTGCCATGGGTTATGCTGTCTCCCGCGCATACGACCACCGCGCCCTGCCGTTCCGGGGCGCCCCGCGCGCGGAATGACCGCGGATTGTTGTCCGGAAGCCGTTGCGCGTCCGTATAAATGACGAGGTAGACTATGGCGGCACTGGCCGACAGGACCGCCGGTACGATCAGTGAAATCAGTAGCTTCTTTTTCATGCACACAGTATGGGGATGCTCGGAGGAAATGCAATAATAAAACGATAAAGCACGGCGGCGCCGGAGGACGCCGCCGTGTGCCGAACTATTTCTGCTTCGGACCGCCCTTCTGGCCGCCGCCCCGGGGTTTGTTGCCGCCCTGACGGTTGCCGCCATCCTGACGCTTTCCGCCGCCCTGGATCCGGTCGCCGTCCCGGCGGTTTTTATCGATCTGGCCGCCCCTGTCGGGC
>JAKJGD010000507.1 GCA_022704585.1 Spirochaetota bacterium
TCGCGCATGCTGTTGATCGGGGTAATGGCCACGTATAGCTTGTGGCCCGCGGGGATGTGGCTTTTCCGGAAGGACCAGTCGTCCATGATCCTCGTTGTGTAGGGATACGAGTCCGCAAGGGCGTCGTCCCACGGGATGCCGTTGTCGAAGTGGTGAACGATCATGTCCGCGTCAGTTACGATCTTCTCGTACACCCACTCGACTTTTGACTCGCTCGATATGTCGAACGGGAAGGGCGTGAGGCCCAGGTAAAACTCGCGGGAGGCGGGATACACGGTGTCGTCGGCAAGCCCCGCCACCGCAAGGGCAGCCGCGCCGTTGTCCTCGATCTCGCCGCAGGATATCGATGCGGACAGGATTGCCGCAAGGATTACAATGCTCAGTGATTGTCTCATGCCTGTGACTCCTGGGTCAAACCATATAATAATATAATAAAACCGGGGCTGCGGCAAGTATTTTAGTCGATAATTGATAAATTCGCGAACATCCCGGAGCCCCCCGGCAGGGCCGGACCCCATCAGACATAAGATGATACCGGTTTCGCACGGCATTGTGCTAATGTAAAAATTTCTTATTGAAAAAAATCCCGCCATCTTTACTCTGTGACGGATTATCCTGAACGGTACGGGTTTTTGAATGACTAAAGCTGCGGTAAAACATAAAGTCGTGATCGACGTCGAGATGTGCAAGGGGTGCGGCCTCTGCATCGCCTATTGCCCGAAAAAGGTGCTGGTCGAGTCGGAGCACCTGAACAAGACCGGCTACCATTTCGCCGAGCCGTGCGATCTGGACCAGTGCACCGGATGCCTCATCTGCACGCTGGTATGCCCCGAGGTGGTTATCGAGGTGTACGATGAATAAGGTGTTCATAAGCGGCAACCACGCATTCGCGGAGGCAGCCATCCGTGCCGGGTGCCACTGCTATTTTGGCTATCCGATCACTCCGCAGAATGAGCTGGGCGAATACATGGCGGACCACATGCGCAAGCTTGGCCGCGTCTTTATCCAGTCCGAGAGCGAAACGGCCGCCATCAACATGGTCATCGGCGGCGCCGCCACCGGCGCCCGCGTCATGACCTCGTCCTCGAGCCCGGGCATAAGCCTCAAGCAGGAGGGGATCTCCTTCCTGGCCGGATTCGAGCTTCCCGCGGTCATCGTTAACGTGATGCGCGGCGGACCGGGCCTGGGCAACATCGCGCCGGCGCAGGGCGACTACTTCCAGGCCACGCGCGGCGGCGGCCATGGCGATTACCGGACCCCGGTGTTCGCGCCCGCTTCGGTGCAGGAGATCGCCGACCTCACCTATAACGCCTTCAACGTGGCGGATAAATACCGGACCCCGGTCATGATGCTCAGCGACGGCATGATGGGCCAGATGAAGGAGCCGGTCGTGTTCCCCGAGCCGGTCGGTACGCTTCCCGAGAAGGAATGGGCCCTGAGAGGCCGGGGTGACGGCCCCAGCCGCTATCTCTGCTCGCTTATCCTGGACGCCATGGAGATGGAGCGGCACAACTGGAAGCTGGTCCGCAAGTACGGGGAGATTGAAAAGAACGAAATCAGGTATGAAGAATATATGCTTGATGACGCGGAGATCGTCGTCATCGCGTACGGTACCACGGCGCGGATAGCAAAAGGCGCCATCAAGCGGGTCCGCAAGGACGGTGTGAAAGCCGGCCTGCTCAGGCCCATCACGCTCTGGCCCTTCCCCAGGAAGGCCCTGGCCGACCTTGCAACGCGGATCCGCCAGTTCGTGGTATTCGAGATGAGCACCGGCCAGATGCTCGAGGACGTGCAGATCGCGCTGGCGGGCAAGGCTGACATCGTGTTCCACGGCCGGCCGGGCGGCGTAGTGCCGACTCCGGTTGAATTTGCCCGTATCATATACCGGGAATACCAGAAGACGGCGAAGATACAGCTATGAAACTGAAGAACGCGTGGCCGAAATATTACAAGAAGGGCGTGGTCACCCACTACTGCCCCGGGTGCGGGCACGGAATCGTGCATCGCATCGTCGCCGAAGTGCTTGAGGAACTTGACCTGGGAAAAAGCGCCATATGCGTGAACCCGGCCGGGTGCGCGGTGCTCGCGTACCTCTACTTCGATTTTGACGTGATCGAGTCGGCACACGGCAGGGGCACCGCAATCGCCACCGGCGTCAAGCGGTCGAGGCCGGACCTGTTCGTGTTCACCTACCAGGGCGATGGCGACCTCTCGGCAATCGGGACCGCCGAGACCATCCACTCGGCAAACCGGGGCGAAAACATCTGCGTCATCTTCATCAATAATGCCGTGTACGGCATGACGGGCGGCCAGCTGGCGCCGACCACGCTTCTCGACATGAAAACCACGACCACGCCCCTGGGCCGCGATCCGAAATATGACGGGTATCCGCTCCATATCACGGACGTGGTCGCGCAATTCCCCGGCGTCGTGTACGCGGAGCGGGTGGCGGTCGACGGGCCGGCGGGCA
>JAKJGD010000508.1 GCA_022704585.1 Spirochaetota bacterium
CGGTTTGGGCAGGGACGGGAAGGACGCGACCAACGACCTGACCTACATGCTGCTGGACATCTGCGAGCTGCAGCCGTACGCGGTGAACATGACCGCGCGCATCCACAAGGACAGCCCGGCCGAATACCTGGACCGGCTCGCGGAGGTGTACATCAACGGCGCGCCCATGCCGGCCCTGTACAACGACGAGATCTACCTCGAGACCATACAGAAGCATTACCCCGTCACGGAGGAGAGTGCCAGAAACTACGCGATCGTGGGGTGCGTCGAGCCGAACGCCTCGGACGACCATTACGGCAATACCGACTGCGCGAACATGAACGTCACGATGCCCCTCCTGCAGGCCCTGAAGGGCGAGGAGCATGACCTGTGGAACATCGGGTTCCGCGAGCAGGTGGGCAAGATGGCGGCCAAGTTCGTGGAATACAATTTCCGGTACAACAACAGGTTCGCAACCTACGTGCGCACGAAATACGCGGACAGGCGCGAGCGGAAGAAGCTGAAGCGGGCGCGGCCCCGCTACAATCCGCCCGCGAGCATGGACGAGCTGCTCGTCCGCTACCAGGAGCGCATGAATGTCCTGGCGAATGCCATACTTTCCGATCACCAGAAGATAGAGAAGGTGATCCGCACCCATTTCACAACGCCGCTCGCATCGTCCCTTTCCCGGGGCTGCGTAGAAAGCGGTAAAGACGTGAACGAGGGCGGCGCGCAGCTCAACAGCAGCGGCATCCAGGCCGTGGGGATCACCGACGCCGCTGATTCCCTCCACGCCATCGACCAGGTCGTGTTCAAGAAACGCCTCCACACGCTTCACGAGGTCATCGACGCCATCGACCATAATTTCGAGGGAGAGAAGCACGCGAAGGTGCGGGCGGCCCTGCAGGCGGTGCCGAAATTCGGGGAGGACGACTCGGCCGAGGCGGTCGAGTGGGTCAACCGGGCGCTCCAGGTCTATGTCGACGCGCTGAAATCGGTGCCGAACTGCCCCCGCAACGGCATCTACTCCGCCGGGTACTACGCGCTGAACGTGAGCGACGTGTACGGCGCGAAGACCCCCGCCCTGCCGTCCGGCAGGCTGAAGGGAGTCCCCCTTGCCAACAGCGTCGCGCCCCATTACGGCATGCAGATGGCGGACCTGCTGTCGTCCCTGAATTCCGTCGCCGGGGTCGATTTCGTGGATTACGCCCCCAACGGAACCACGGTCACCTTTACGATCGATTCGTCGCTGTTCCAGGGTCCCGGCGGCGTCAGGAACCTCTCGGGGATCATCAGCACCTACTTCAAGAAGGGGGGCATGCAGTTCCAGCCCAACGTCATCAACAAGGAGATACTGCTGGACGCGTACGACCATCCGGAAAACCACCCGTATCTCCTGGTCCGCGTCGCCGGTTACTGCGCCTACTTTAACGATCTTTCCGACGAGCTTAAAAAGATCATAATCAACAGGACCTGCTACAACTAGTCCCGGGTCCGGCTTCAGCATCAAATCCTCCGTACGCCCCGGTCCTCTCCTCTCACCCCGAAGAGGACCGGGGAAACTCCAGAAAATGTTATTGATAAATCTGACGCGAAGTTGAATTATGCTGTCATGATGGTCCAGGTGATGCCCCGGCACGTCATTGCGGGGTGCAAAGCGGCGAGGCAAGCCGTATCATGCTGCCCGGGCCCATTTTCCCATGGAGTTTATAGCAATAATGAAATGCATACCATCAAACAGCAGGTCGCTTCGCATTGCTCGCGATGGCATAATTATAAACAGGGTTATCAGGACGGCCTTGCTCTGCCCTGTTCTATGCGCCCTGATCGGCGCCACTGCGGCCCCCGGCCCGACGGTCAGGAAGATGCTCCACCGGGTCACGGGCGTTACCGGGGACGACGTGGCAGCGGCCAGGGCCGCACAGGAGCTGACCCTCTTCGACGCCTATGCCCTTTCCGTGTTCAACACCGAGACCATGGCCATCGAGGGCGAGAACTCGGTGCAGGCCGCCCTGCAGCGGGAGCAGGCATTCACCTCGTTCATACCGAGCCTCTCGCTCAAGGCGAACAAGGCTTTCCCGGAGCAGAAGAGGAACTACACCCCGTTGAAATCTTCCGCCGTGAGCCTGAATGCGCGCCTGCCGATCATCACCGGGCTGGACCAGGTGTCCCAGATCACGATGTCGATTTCCGGCGTGAAGCTGCGCGAGCTGGAGCTGTATGACGGCGCGGGCCGCCTCCTCGACGAGGTGGCGTCCGCGTATTTCGGCGTGCTCCTGCTCCGGCAGGGGCTCCGGAACGGCGAGCAGGTCCTCGGGCTCCACGCGCAGATGCTGGGCGAGCTCCGGCGGCGCGTGGACATTGGAAGGAGCCGGAGGAGCGACCTGCTCCGGACCCGCTCGCAGATGTACGCCCTCGAGGCCCAGATAAAGTCGATCAGGAGCAGCCTGTCGCACGCGGAGATCGCGCTGTGCTCCCT
>JAKJGD010000509.1 GCA_022704585.1 Spirochaetota bacterium
CCTCGGCCGCGACGTCGTTCGCGGCCAGGATATGCGCGATGTCATCGATGATGCTCCGGAATTCCCGGCCGGAACGGAACCCGAATTTTTTTACGATGTCGAAATGCCCCACGATGTTGAACAGGCCCGAGCCCGCAAGTGAGCGGAGTATCTCGAAATACTTTCCGTAAATATCATCGATGTCGCGGCTGGCGTACCCGTTGATGTAATCCGGGTGGTCGAAAGGCCAGCCGTCGATGAAATGGCAGGAGCCGATCAGGTAGTCGAGGCGCGGGTCGGTGCAGAATCGGCGGTCGAAGCTCTCCATGAGCGGGTAGTCAACCTCAAGCCCGGTCCTGACCTCTATCCTGCCCTCGTTTCGGTCGCGCGCGCTCCCGATCCCGGAAAGGTATGGCTCCACGTCTGCCGCAGACATGGTGACGCCTTCGCGTATCTCATCCGGCATTGGCGCGTGGTCTGAAAAACCTATTTCGCGGATACCTTGTGCGACGGCGGACTCGATATACTCCTGTACGGTCCCGGTAGCATGGCCGCAGAGCTCGGTGTGGGTATGATAATCGACCATTCCGATCAGTAACCGTGGCGCGAGTAATACAACGAGGTGTCGTTCAGGACTCCGTACATCCTGTCGTTCAGCGTGTCCTTCTTGACGAAGAACTTGTCTACGCTGTCGTCGTCGCTCCCCCTCACGATGGACAGGAGGTACCAGAGGGGGTGCACGTAGATGTCGGAGCCGTTCTCACTGCGAACCGTGTCGTCCGTGAGACGGTCGTGCATCAGGATCTCGGCCCGGTCGGACTCTTCCCCCGCTTCGTCACGTTCGCCGTATTTCATCCGGTAGAAGTGCGGGTGGAAGAGGTAGAGCACCAGGATCCTCTTCCGTCGCAGGTAGAGGGAAACCAGCTCTATGCTGCCGACCTCGATGAAGCGCGGGCGCAGCACGATCTTGTCGATATTGGCAAAGTCCTCCTTGGCCGGATAGAAAGACAGGAGATAGCGGACCCGATCAGGGTTCAGGAGCAGGGAATTGTTGCCCGGATACTGAAGGGAAGGGTGAATGATCTCGATGACGGTGTTTTCGTGCTTGTAACGGTCGCGACGGTACAGGCTGTCAAACCGGGAGGAGAGAAGACTGGTTATATCATGGGTGATATCATCGTCTATATTGACGATATCGCGCCGTTCCCTGGTCTTATAATCGTTATCGAAATATTCTTTTATGTCGAACATACGGCTTTCGCGCTTTGATTGTAATGAAATAATATACCGAAATTTTACGGCTTTTGTCAATAATTTAGCTGGTGAGAGTGTAAAAAATCCTTATTCCAGAACTGTCATTTAGACGAATCCCGGTATTCCGGGATGAGGAGAAATCCGGATATACGAGTAAAAATCAAGATTTCTTGTCCCGGCAAGCAGGGTTCGGAATAACAGGTCCGGAAAAGCCTTGCTTAAATCAATTAATTGTCGCCGGTGTTAACTATTTTTCCCCCCGCGTCCGATTAATTAATACAGATTGCTCAGCCGGGTGCGGCCAATCAGATGTAACAGGACAACCACGAAACAACGCGGGGAGGCTTTTCCCGCCCTCAGAATTACGCATTTCCTGGTCTGAAAAAAACGCTTCAGTTATTCTTTTGAAATGCCGAACATGAAAACGGGCACAACCCGATTCACGGAGGAACGGGGATCCCGGGAGGTATTTATGGGAGATCTCATGAAAACGGATGATCGTGAGATTAAGAAGGACAACAGGGAGGTTGATTCTGATAAGATAAGGGAATTCCGCAAAAAAATTTCCGATAACACTTATCTCGATCACGCGATCACCAGAATAGCAACTGATCTGTCTCACTATCTTACCAAGTAGGAAGTATTCGGCGCCGGCCGCGCGAGCGGCCGGCGCGATAACATGCTTCCCCGCGGCGCTTCAACACGGGGCACGAGGGGCAGGGAGCGGGCACATGGTGAAACGCGATTCCTATTTCGAGCTTCAACACAATAAAACCCTGAAGATGCTTTTTTTTATCCTCTTCGGAGGCGTGATCGCCGGTCTGGCCCTGATTTTCCGCTATTATTTCTGGGATTTTCTCTTCGCCCTGCTGCTCTACATGGCATTAAAACCAGTCTACGATTTCATCCTCAGGTATATCAATAAACGGGGGCTCGCGGCAGGCATCATGATCTTCGTCATGGTCATGCTCATCATGGTGCCGCTGCTATTCATGGCGATTGAACTCGTCAGCCAGGTCTATGCCCTGGTAGAGCTGGTGCAGAAGGAGATCCAGTCGGGTACCCTTGAAAAGATCTACAACAGCGAACTGGTCCAGCGGTTGATTACGACGCTTAATATCGATACCGCTGCTATCGCCGCCAAGGTGACCGATTTCGTGCAGAACATCTCCGGGACCATGATCTCGAGCCTGCAGGCCGTGATTGCCTATCCGATCGGCTTCA
>JAKJGD010000510.1 GCA_022704585.1 Spirochaetota bacterium
TAATAAATTGAGGTATGCTATGAAATATCAGGTCACGGCGACAGCAGTCCTGGGGCCGGGTCTGGAGCGGGACAATTCTCCCTGATGGCAGGTTCTTCCATGATACAATGGCTTATCGCACGGTTTACCGACGACGAGTTCAACCAGAAATCGCGGGCGTACCACCTGGTCTGGTTCCTCCTGATCGCCATGCCCCTCATGACGGTACTTTCGGTTTCACTCTATCTGATCAACCGGGACGAGAAGGCTTTTGCGACGATACCGGGTGTAGGGGTCGGATGGGTGGTCGTAGCGGTAGTCCTGTACCTCCTTCGCACGGGAAGATACGGGGCTGCGTCATACACCTTCGCGGCCGTTTTCAACCTGGTCATCGCGGTTCTCACCATCAATGAATACAATACCATGCCGGCGCTCGCCCTTTCGGGCATCGGCTGGTTTTCCCTGGTCTGTATCGTCAGCACGGTCCTTTTTTGCCCGCCGCGGGCTGTCATCGGTGCTGCGATAGTGCACATAGCCGCCCGGACCTACACCTTCATCGACCTGGCCCGGACCGGAAAGAGCGACATGAACATGGTATCCACGAACTTCGGCGACGGGGTTGTGGCGATCATACTGGTCAGTATTCTTGCGATCCTCACCGTCAAGATGCTGACCCGCTCATCGGACAAGATAGCGGCGCTTCTTGGCGTCCAGGAGAACGAGAACAGGGTGCTTGTTGAGGTCCTCGCGACCGTAACAAGGTCCTCGTCCCTCCTGAAAAAGCAGGCAGACCGCATGCTTGGCATGGCGCAGAAGTTTTCGGACGAAGTACAGACCCAGGCGGCGTCCACGGAAGAATCGTCCGCCTCGATGGAAGAGCTCGCAGCCTCCAGTCAGGGCATAGCCGAGAAATCCTCCAAACAGCGCGAAACCCTTGCGAATGCCTATGCCAAGATGCAGGACCTCACCGCAGCGATGCACGATACCGGCGTGCTGATGGAGAAGGCGATGGCCGCGCGCCAGTCCGCCAACCAGCTCATCGACGGCATGAAGGGCCTGATGGACAAGACGATGACGGACATGAAGGCCGCGACCGGCAGCTCCGCCAGGATGCAGGCTTTCAGCGACGTCATCAAGAGCATCTCGGACAACATATCCCTCCTTTCTCTCAACGCGGCAATAGAGGCGGCCCGCGCAGGCGAGTCCGGCAAGGGCTTCGCCGTGGTCGCGGACCAGGTCGGCCGCCTCTCGGAACAGACCATGGAGCAGACCGACTCGATCACGGAGCACGCGAACCAGCTCGAGCGGGTCATGAAGGACGCATCCGGCTCTCTTGCCGGCGCCATCAAGGCCATGGGCGAGGTCATCGGCCACGTCGCGTCCTTCGGCGAGTATGTCGGCGAGGTGGCGACCCGGGCGAACGAGCTTATCTCGACCAACCGGGGCATCCAGGAGGAGATACTGGCGATCAAGAACAATTCCGAGGAGATAACCATTGCGACGCAGGAGCAGAACAGGGCGGCCCGGGAGGTCTCCTCGACCATAGAGCGGATCAATGAGGCGACCCAGCATATCTCCGGCGCCACGAACGATATCATAGACGATGCGCACCAGCTGTCCCGTCTCGCCAGCGAGCTGACCGCCTCCGCCGATCATCAGCGGGCGGGGGAGGGCGGGGGCGCTCCGCAGAGCCCGGCGTAACGCCGGGTTCGGCCAGCAGACAAAACCGGCAGGAGACCTGCAATGAAAAAACTCGTGATTATCCTCACGGTCATCGGCATTCTGCTTCTCGTATATCTATTCGGTCCCCGCATAAAGGCTGATATTGCCTTCAACCCGGTATCGGTGCCGGACACGCCCCGGGAGGTCGAGAACTTCGTCAGGCAGTCCGAAGCGGCGTTCCCGGACATCAGGCCGGGGGCTGAAAAAATGATCGCATGGTTCGATCCCGCGAAAAAAAACGTGACGCGGTACTCGATCGTGTACATCCACGGTTATTCTGCGTGCCGGCAGGAGCTTGCTCCGCTAGTCGATATTGTGGCAAAAAACATCGGTGCGAATATATACTATACGCGTTTGAAAGGGCACATGAGGGAGCCGGACGCTCTGGCCGATATCACGGCCGGCGACTGGCTACGCGACGCGAAAGAAGCATGCGAGATCGGACGCCGCATCGGAGGTAAAACCATCGTCATCGGAAATTCATCGGGCGGGACGCTGGCGGCGTGGATCCTCGCTCAAGATAGCGGGGAGGACATCTCCGCAGCGGTCCTGATCTCGCCCAACTTCGGTCCGAAGGGGATAGCCGCTTCGGCCGTGCTGTGGCCGTGGGGGGAACAGCTGACCCGCCTCGCATTAGGCACGTACCGCGTCTGGAAACCGCGGAATGAAGGGGAGAAGAAGTACTGGAATTACAGGCAGCCCGTGGAGGCGGTTTTCACAATGATGTCCCTGGTCGGTTATGTCGACC
>JAKJGD010000511.1 GCA_022704585.1 Spirochaetota bacterium
GAGCTCGGGTACCCGCCGGAGCTGTGCGAGCTCTGGGAGGGAGCGATCAAGGCCGTGATCGGGAACAGGGCACCTCACAGGATCGAGTACCGGCTTCCCGGCGGTGCATGGATCGACCTTGCCCTGATGCCGGAATTCGACGAAGCGCACGGGGTGAAGGCCGTTATCACCTCGGCGCGCGACATTACCGGGCAGAAAAACATGACCGAACGTGTCCGGGAATCGCTCAGGGAAAAAGAGGTGCTCCTGAAAGAGCTGTACCACCGGACCAAGAACAACATGCAGGTCGTTCACAGCCTCCTCTCGCTGGAAGCCTCCAAACCGGGCAATGAGGCGATGAAAGGCATACTCGACGGCATCGGCCTGAAAATCCGCACCATGGCGCTGGTGCACCAGAAGCTCTATGAATCACGGGACCTGACCTCCATCAACCTGAAGGAATACATTGCCGACATCGCCGCCCTGATCCTTAGCAACGACCAGTCCGTATCCGGCAGGATAACGGTCCGGCAGGAGGTCCAGAACTGCAGCGTTTCGATAGACACGGCCATTCCTTTCGGCCTGGTGCTGAACGAGCTCATCAGCAATTCTGTCCGGCACGCCTTTCCCGGCGGCAGGAGCGGCGCCATAAGCATAGAATTGGTCTCAACCGGGGACGATGTGACGCTGCGGTATGGCGACGATGGAGCCGGCCTCCCGCCGGGCGTAGACCCCCTGGAGTCCCATTCACTCGGCATGCTCATAATCCGGGAGATTGTCAGGCACCAGCTCCAGGGCAGCATTCGCTTTCCCGGAGGGATTGGCCACTCCTGTGAAATAACGTTCAAGACGCATCTATACGCCCGGAGGATGTAGCGCTTTGGTGGCCAGGAAACTGCTTATAGTCGAAGACGAGGCGATTACCGCGCTGGGACTGCGCCAGGCATTGACACAGCTCGGTTTCGAAGTGGGAATACCGGCCGGCACCGGGGAAGAGGCTGTTGAGCGCGCGCTGAGCGAAAAACCGTTGTGCATCCTGATGGACATTAACCTGATCGGCGACATGACCGGCATTGAAGCGGTGGAAAAAATCAACAGTGTCTCGGCAATACACGTGATTTACATGACCGGTTACTCGAACAGCGAGATGAAATCGCGCGCAATGCAGACCGGGCCCCTTGCCTACCTGGAAAAGCCGGTCGACATAGCCGAGATCAACCGCATACTGCAAAACCTGTGACGCCTGCCGCCGGGGACCTTCCGCTCAACCCTGCCCCCGCGAACCGTAGACGAAAAAACGCATGCCCTCTCTCAGCGCGAACGCGCCGTGCAGGTACAGGCCGCCCAGCCACAGGGGCACGTTGAACACGTCAACATGGCGGTACGCCACCAGGCCCAGGGCCGACATCGCGCCTTCAGCCAGCATCCCGCCGACCGCCATGGCGGCCGCGATAAGGAGCAGCCACGCCCGGTCGTAGGTCAGGAGCCAGCGCACCGCGAAGGCTGAGTAAAAGATCACCGACATGAAGGCAGGATCGTAATTCCCGTAACCGCTGAGTAAATAGACGAAGATAAAAGCGGCGGCCGCCTCGATCATCTCGCGCGCGCTCCCCCGTGACGCGCTCTGCCGCGCCTGCATGCCGATGAACAGGCGCCCGATGCCGAGAGAATAGAGATATCCCATTAACAGGAACACCAGCAGGAATCCCGGGTAGACCCACCAGGCCTGGTTGAACAGGTGCGGGTTGGGGTACGAGAGCGTATGCGTGCGCACGTGGAACGCGTCGCCGATTGTGGCAAAAACCGCTCCGAGCATGGCAAATAGCAATATCCTGGCCGGTTTCATGGTGCGCATGGGCTGCTCCTGTATGGCAGTGGTTTCTGCGGAATGGTCTATTGGTGGAACAGGGAGGAATAAATAGCAAGGAAAAAAACAGAAGGGAATACGCAAAGCTCGCTCGCAGAGGCGCAGACCACCCCCGCCAATTCCCCCCGCCCCACAAAGGGGGCGCGTTGCCCTGGCAATGTTTTCACGAGATAGAATTGCGATCAGATGGATGGTTCCGGCCCCTTCCCCGTCACCGAATTTATCGCTTGACGTTATTAACGTAGCGCGTCAATATGGGCCATGATTCGCTCGTTCAGGTGCAGGGAAACCGAGAAGATATGGAACCAGGAATATTCAAAAAAATTCCCGGCTTCAATACAGAAAATAGCACTCAGGAAACTGTACATGATCCAGCGGGCCAAGGAGCGGAAAGACTTGCGGATTCCTCCTGCCAACCGGCTGGAAAAGCTCAAAGGCGACAGGAAAGACCGTTACAGTATCCGCATTAATGACCAGATGAGAATATGCTTTATCTGGGACAAATCCGACGCCTGCGAGGTCGAGATCGTTGATTATCATTAAAGAGGTGCAATTACCATGAAAAAAATACCCAATATACATCCCGGCGAAATAT
>JAKJGD010000512.1 GCA_022704585.1 Spirochaetota bacterium
CCGGGAAGAGGGGTGCGCCGACTGCCGGTACGAGGGCAGGGCGCTGGTGCCGGGGAAGGGCGGCCTGTACCGGGCCGTGCCGCTTCCCGCGATCAGGCAGTTCGACAATCTTACCGTGCAGAACGACGGGATCGGCTCCGTGCTCTTCGTGGACGCGGACGGCGACGGCAGGAACGAGGTCCTGGTGCTGGTGAAGGGGCTCAGGCGCGGGCCCGGAGGGTATCCGCTCGCGTGCGTCGCGGTCCTGGGCTGGGACGGCGCCTCCTTCCGCGCCCTCGCGGCGTATGAAAACTACTTCGGCGAATCCTGCGACAGCGCTGCACAGGTCCGCGCCATGACGGGGCTCCTTGCAGGAGTGAGGGGTTCGTACGTATCGGAGACGGCAGGCGTGTCCGCGGACATGACGATCACGCTGTCGGAAAACGGCAGCATCACCGGGACCTGGAACGCGGTGTACGGCGCGGCACACATGTGCGACAGGCTCACATTCACCGTGCGCCAGTCGGGCGGCACGACCGAGCTCGTGCGGTGGAGCGACGGCGCCGGAGCGGAGGTCGTCATGGGGACGATGCGGGTTTCGGGGAAGGGCGCCACTGTGCGCTTCATCCGCGACCCGGGCGAGTTCGACTGCGGCGCCGGGCACCCGGCGGTCGTGAAGCTGGTGAGGGCCCCCTCCGGCCTCCGGCCGCCTCCCCCGTAAACGGGGGAGGTCACATCCCGGCTTTTCGTCCGGTAATCGTCTTGATCTCCACCTTGATGATGCAGGCCTTCCCGAATGATGTTTCCCGGTACTCCCACGCGCCCGCGCCGTCGTAGTGCGCCATGATGATGTCGAGCGCCTCTTTCTTTCCGGCCGCATCCTCGATGAAGCGGGCCGTTCCGGCGCCGACCACGCTCCGGTAGGCCATGCCCCAGCCGCATGCCGTGTCCGAGCGGATGACCGCCGTGTCGATCTCGACCTCGAAGCAGACCGCGGGATTTTTCCGGAGGATGTCGATCTTCTTTCCCGCCTGCCCGGTGTGGAAGAAGATGGCGCGGTCCCGGTACCCGAAGTTCAGGGGCACGATGTACGGTGTGTCGCCGTCGGCCAGGCCCAGGCGGCAGACCCCGGCACGGTTGAGTATCTCCTCGATCTCGGAGAAGTCGGTGATCTCGAATTCTTTTTTGCGCATGTAAATACTCCGCAGTATGTCCGGACTTAAGCCCCCCGTCGCCCGCGGGCGGTGCAGTGGGGCAAGAGAAGATGGTTAATCAATACGATGTTTTGAAGCGGGAAATATCAACTTATTTTTCTTGAAAGTCCTTGACAACGGGTTATACTATTAATTGTATGTTTCATTGCGAAAAAACGAGGGTTGCTAGCTCAATTGGTAGAGCACCTGACTCTTAATCAGTAGGTTCCGAGTTCGATTCTCGGGCAACCCACAGGAAACCCCCTGAGATGATCAGGGGGTTTTTTATTGATTAACATGGGGGAAAATCCCTCGCAGAAACGCAAAGTCACAGAGGAGTAATTGCCGGGACATTGCTGCACAGTACAAAAATTAACTGTTTGACAATTCTGAATATGAGATTTAATATATTGTCATGCTTACCAAGAATGAAATAAAAAAAAGAATCAGGAACAATTCGAGCCTGCTGCGCCGATATAACGTAAGCAAAATAGGCATATTCGGTTCTTATGCCAGGGATAAGCAGGATGAAGCAAGCGATATCGATATTCTTGTTGATTTCTCGGGTTCGGTAACGTTGTTTCAGTATGTCCATCTCGCTGATTCCATCTCGGATATGCTTGATAAAAAAATCGATCTTGTGACCGTTTCCGGAATAAAACCCTTCGTAAAAGAAAAAATATTGAACGAGGTTGAATGGATTGAGGGATTATAAACTGTATCTCTCGGATATACGGGAAGCCATTATTAAGATTCAGAAATATATTGAAGGTCATGGTCTTGAGTCGCTGAAAGATGATGAAAAAACGTATGATTCCATCTTGTTGAACTTCCTGATTATAGGAGAGGCTGCCGTTAAAATTCCTGATGATATCAAGAACAAGCACGCTGACATCGATTGGCGCGGAATGATTGGCATGAGGAATATAATAGCTCACGGGTATTTCAAGATTGATCCGGGGATCATTCTTGATTCAATAAGAAAAGACCTTCCCGCACTGTTGAGTGCCATTAACAAATTAATCTGAAGCAATATGGGTGGTTGCGTATAAAAATTGTATCCGGAACGCCAATCCGCGTGCGCAAGGTATCGCGCCAGGAGGTGGAGGGCGTTGAGCAGGAAGTGGAAGTGCTTAACCCGTCCATGTATTTCGCCGTGGAAAAGAAAGACGGAGGCTCCTGCGGCGTGAACAACGTCTACCTCAACGGCGTGCGCGTGGCCAGCGTGCTCCCGGATGGTGAGGCCCGGTACTA
>JAKJGD010000513.1 GCA_022704585.1 Spirochaetota bacterium
CGTTTTATTGAATCGGTGCGGTGCCTGACCGAGGACTACATGCGGAACGAGGGCGACTACGGGCCCGGCGGCAGGTTAGAGGGCCGCGGCTATAAGGCCGATTATGCACCGGGAGTCTATTACCAGAACTGGGCCGCGAAGGTCAAATGGATGCCTTCGGACTGGTCCGGCCTGTATCTCCTCTGGAAATATGTCCAGCTCAGGCGGGGCGACAATGACATCTACACACCCGTATCCTCGCAGATCCATGACACGAAATACGTGGTGAACCGCGGCATACTCCAGGGGGAGGACTGGTGCGCGGGCGTCCATCACATGGCCTTTACCGGGTCGCTCAACCAGGCGAATCCCGGCTTTGGGCAGGAGCAGTTCTGGATTGACCTGCTGGCCGATTTGCGCGCAAGGGGCTTCTGAGGAAAAGCACTGTATCCTGAAGGCGGGGCAGGGCAGGCTCCTTGCACCGTCAGCACGTCAATTGTCACAGGGAGGCGACTCGTATGTTTTCAACATCAACGAAAATGCACCATGCATACATCTCTTTAATTATCATCCTCGCGGCATTGCTTCTCTTGTCCTGCGGCGCAGATCATCGGGCGGTCCCCTCGGAATTGGATAAAAATAGGCAATTCGTGCCGGACAACCGGGAGATGCTCGGTTACATTAAAGACCTCACCTCGTTCGGATACCGGAGGACCGGCACCCCGGCCGGGAAAAAAGCCGTTGAATATATCCGGGACAGGTTCCGGGCTTTCGGCCTCAAAAATGTTGAAATTGAAAAATTCAATTCCTACCGGTGGGAAGCCACCGCATGTGAGCTCGTGCTGGACGGGAAAAAAATTAATGCCTTCCCACTGGCAAACAGCATGCGCGCCGGGGAGTTCGGGGAGTTCTCGGCCGGTGCGCAGGGCCGGACGGCCGATATCGTGTATGTCGGCGCCGGCTCGGATGAAGACTATGAAACTGTCGATGTGAAAAACAAGATAGTGGTGAGCGATATACTTTTTTACGACGTCGAGTGGAGGGACTTCAAGGGCATGAGCTATTTTACCCATGACCCGGGCGGGACCCTCGACGGCGGGATGAAGCATGAAAATCCCTATATCTCAAAAAACTTTCCCTCCAACTATTACCGGGCGCAGAAGCATGGCGCCGCGGGCTTTGTCGGCGTGCTCGTGGATTATTTTGACCGGAATACCTATTACAACGAGGACCTTTCCCTTTCAAGCGAGTTCCGCGACAAGGGCTACATGAAGATCCCGGGGCTGTATGTGAGCAAGTCGGAAGGCGAAAAGCTGAAAAAAATGATCGCGGAAAGATCCGGCGCGGCCCGGGCAACGCTGAAGTTCGCCGTGCGCGTGGAACCGGCCCTCGCGCTCAACGCCATCGGATACCTGCCCGGAAAAAGCAAAGACATCATACTTGTCCATTCCCACCACGACAGCGTATTTACCGGCGCAGTGCAGGACGCTACGGGCGTTGCCGTCGTAATGGCGATGGCGAAGTATTTCTCCAGTGCGCCATCCGCGGCCAGGGACAAGACGCTTCTCTTCGGGGCCTTTGACTCGCACTTCTCAGGATATATCGCGAACAAGGGATTTATTAAAAAGCACAACGATAAGGGAGAGCGGATCGTCCTGGACGTGTGCGTGGAGCATGTGGGGCTGGAAGCGAAAAACGACAATGGCAGGCTGGCCATGACCGGGGATATCGAGCCCCGGGGCATATTCGTGTCGGAAAATAAAAAGCTGATCTCGATTACGAAACAGGCGGTGCTGGGGAATAATTACGGGAGATTCGCACTCCTGCCGACCTTTTCCCCGCTCGGCGTCTGCTCCGACGCATTTTACCTGCACAAGTCAGGTGTGCCGGTCGTCAGCCTGATCAGTCCCCCGCTGTATATATACGATGTGGATGACACGCTGGACAAGGTCGCGGTCGACCAGCTCAATCCGACCGCGTCCCTGCTGATCGATGTCGTTGCCGGGGTTGACACCCTGCCGTCCAAAGAAATCACGCGGACCTCCTGCATCCTTTCCCATCGCGTCGGGTATTACTGGTGGCTCGCCGGAAAGGCCGTGGAGATGATGAGGGAATAGGGAACCATACCTCGGGAACTGTTGCTTTCTCTTAAAAAATACGTTCTATCAATGGAGATATACATGAACGCGCCTGTTACCATGAAAGGAAAAACCTGCCTCGTCACGGGGTCAACCAGCGGCCACGGGCTTGCGGTCGCGGAAGCGCTGCACGCCATGGGCGCGGACATTATCCTTCACGGTCCCACCCCTGAAGACTGCGAAGCGGTCCGGGACAGGTTCCGGAGCGTTGCCGGCATCCTGGCATGCGATTTTTCTTCGCGGCAGGAGATTGCACGCGGGGCGGGGGAGTTCCTTTCATGGAAGCGCCCCATCCACG
>JAKJGD010000514.1 GCA_022704585.1 Spirochaetota bacterium
TGTTCCCGACATGGATGTCGCACTGCCGGCTGCACCATGGATGACATAGCAGCCGGCGGCGCCTGGAGCGGAAGCGCACCGCATAGTATTATTAAACTGCGTAATTGAAGAAGTCTCTCCCGGAGATGTGCGATAAAACACTGTTGACATAAACACCCCCCTCTCCCATGCTTTTTATCAAGGGACGATAAGATGGAACAGGGGATTATATACGGCATCGGGACCGACATCGTGGACGTGTGGCGACTTAGACGCATGAACCCCGATCACCGGGACAGCTTCATCCGCAAAAACCTGTCCCCGGAGGAAATCTTTCTTTTGCCCGACTCCAACCCGGAAACCTTCATTGCCGGACGGTACGCTGCGAAGGAGGCCATCGCCAAGGCGTTGGGCTCCCGGAGCTTCAGCAATGCCGCGGTCACCATCCTGAACGACGAAAGCGGCAGGCCCTGCATAGAGAAAGCCGACATGCTTGTCAGAAACAAGGACCCGCGCGAGACATACACCTTCCACCTGAGCATAAGCCACAATGCCGATTACGCCGTGGCCTTCGTGGTGATCGAGAGGACCGTGGAAAAAAGCAAGTCGACCTGGATATGATCTCCATATAATTCTCCCCCGAATAAAAAAAGGATTGACATTTTTACTGATATTGGTATTTTGGTACCTAAATACTATTTTAGGAGCATGCCATGACGCACGGAGTACCCATTTCAGAAGCCGTATCCCTGGCTCTTCATTCGGTGGCTTATATCGCTGCGCAGGACGGACAGTCCAGCGTCCGCGACATTTCAAGCCGCCTCGAGGTGTCCGAGTTCCACCTCTCAAAGGTGCTCCAGCAGCTTGCAAAAGGCGGCCTGCTCAGGTCGACCCGCGGTCCGCAGGGAGGCTTTTGCATGGCGCGGAAAAGCGAGTCCCTCACACTCCTCGATGTATACGAGGCAATCGAGGGACCGGTACGCGACCATAAGTGCCTGATGCGTAAAAAATCGTGCGGGAAAAAGGCCTGCATCCTCGGGGACTCCATGGAAACCATGTGGGACATTTTCAGAAAGCACCTGAAGTCGACGCGAATCTCCGACATATCCGATATTTACCGGCAGGAGGCTGACGCATGAATAAAACCATGTGCCCGGGCCAGGACACCCGCTACTGGCGCCCCGACGACATTTTCAACGTGCCCTGCGGTTCGTGCGGCGCGAGCATCGAGTTTTTCAAGGACGACACCGCACGCCGGTGCTCGAAATGCGGCACTCGCGTGAAAAACCCGCGCCTTTCCATGGGATGCGCCCAATGGTGCCAGCATGCAAAAGAGTGCCTGGGGTACGATCCTCGCGAAGCGGCCGGCGCGGACGGGACCGCGGCCCGGTCGGTAGCGGACCGCATCATTGACGCTCTCAAGCTGGAATTCGGGGCAGAGAGTGCTATCGTGGGTCGCTCGCTCGCGGCGTACGAGAAAGCCCGCGGCCTGCTGGAGAGGAGCACTGCAGAGCCGGCCGTGGTGTTACCCGCTGTCCTCCTCCTGCTCGCAGACGCGCCGGAGGACGATGTGCCGGACGAACGGCTCCCGCTGGCGGGCAGGATCATGGAGGATGCCGGCGTGGAACGGGGAACCCGCGACTCGGTTCTCGACGTGATACGGTCGTATCACGCGGGCAGGTCCGGCGGCCCGTCCGGGCTCCATATCGTCAGGGAATCCCTCGACGGCATCATGCCGTCATGACGTGCGCATGGCCAGTATGACGGTGACATCGTCATGGAACGATCCGCTGCCGGTGAAGCCCGTCACTGACTTCATGACATGGTCCAGCGCGGCCCGCGCCGAATCGAGCGGCGCTTCCTGGAACGCCTGGAGAAGCCGCTCCTCGCCGAACTGCTCCCGCTCACCGTTCTTGGACTCAACGATCCCGTCGGAGAACATGAGCAGCATATCGCCATTCCCCACGTTGAACTTGAGTACGTCAAAGCGGTTTTCTATCCCCGCAACGCCAATCAGGTTCTTGTTGAAGGGCCGGTCGTTCGGCTTCACCCTGAATGCGCGGCCCGGGTTGCTCCGCCGCGCGAAAAGATCAATGTGTCCCGCGTTCACGTATTCCACCGTATCGCCGCTCATGCGGAGCAGGATGCCGGTCAGGTAGTTGTCCACGTCCCTGATCTCCGTCAGGAGGTCCTCGTTGAAGCTTTCCATGACGCTGTTGAGGCGGCGCTCGGGCTTCTGGTAGAACTTCCGGTAGAGTATCGATTTCGCCAGGATCGTGAGCAGGCCCGACGAGATGCCGTGTCCGGAGACGTCAAAGAGGGAGATCCCCAGGAGGCGGCCCTCGCTCTGGTAGACATCATAAAAATCTCCCGACACGCCCTTCATCGGCAGGTATGAGCATACGATGTCCCAGTCGGGAAACTGCGGCATG
>JAKJGD010000515.1 GCA_022704585.1 Spirochaetota bacterium
CCCGCCTCTTTTTCCGCCAGGTGATGATGCTGTTGATGCGTCGCTCCGGCTGGTGTACCGGGCTCCCGTGCGAGCCAAGTATGATATCGAGCTTCGGAAGCCCGAGGAAGCTCTCCAGTGTCTGCACATAGTGTGCAGGGTCCGACCGGGGCGGGCCGAGCCAGGTGATGATTTTTCCCAGGACATTGTCTCCGGAAAGAAGGACACCGCGGGCCGGATCGTACAGGCTGATGTGGTCATTCGAGTGCCCGGGCGACGGGAGCACGCTCCACGCTTCGCCGTTTATGCCAATGGTCCCCTGTTCCGGGATGATCTCGTCAGGGTCCGGAACAAACCGCGTGCCGTAAAGAAGCTCGTAGACCCGCGACGTGGCCGGTCCGGTGACGGCGAGGAGCACGCGCTTAACCAGCGATCTGCCGAGGAACTCCTGCTCGAGCTTCCGCGCGTTGTAAGATCTCCGGTAAGCCCGGCGGCTGCGGATGAGCTCCGCCGTTGTGCGTGCGAGTAGCACGGCAAGGCCAAGCTCCTTACGGAGCCGCCACGCCCCGGCGAAGTGGTCCGGGTGCGCGTGGCTGACCAGTACCCGCCGCACGGAAAACTGTTCGCCGCGGTCCCGGCATATCTCCCCGATTCGATGAAAATGCTTCACGAACTGCTTCACGGTTCTCCGGTTGCCGTAGCCGGCATCAAAGACCAGACCGTCACTGCCGGCTATCACGAAGATGTTGACCGTCGGCCGCAATTGCGGCAGCCAGCTCCGCTCCGTGATCATGAATATTCCCGGGCATACCTCTTTCAAGACAGCCCCGGACCCCGTTTTTTTTCTTCGGCGCGCCATTGTTTTCAGCGGCCGGAACCATGTACAATAACCATTTTTCAAAGATCCGTATATTTCCTGCTCGAGTTAAAGCTCTTCTCGACCGGGTATTTTTTCTCGTTGATCGCGAGCTTCTCCTCAACCGCGGACGAGAGGTCTATGCCGGCCGCCTCGCTCACGTAGAGGGCGAACACCAGCACATCGGCGAGCTCCTCGCGTATCCTCTTCCGGTCTGGTTCTGAAGCGAGCATGGCCGCCGCCTCGTCCGGGCTCTTCCAGAGGAACACCTCCTGAAGCTCGGCCGCCTCGATGGAAAGCCCCATGCACAGGTTCCTGATGTCGTGGAACTGCTTCCAGTTGCGCCGGTCGCGGAACGCAATCACTGATGTACGGAGCTGTTCGATGGTGGTGGTGCTGTCCATGGCGCTTCTCCCTGATGATGATGCTGCCGTTGTACCGGTCCGGGAGCGGACGTCAAGGAGAATTACGGCGCCATCCCGCCCTCCCCGCCGGATTCTTTTATTGACAAATCATCCGCATCGGATACATTTGAAGTTCGCCGCGACGCGCGGCCGAATACACCCGCGGAGGTCCCTGATGGAAACGCTTCTCTCCCGCCACTGGCACCACATGACGGCCGATGACGCAGCATCGCTGCTTGCAAGCAGCGCAGTGAAAGGCCTCCACCCGCTCGAGGCGAAGGACCGCCTTGAGCATTTCGGGCCGAACGTGATCACGACGAAAAAGAAAAGGAATCCGCTGCTCCTGCTGCTCCTCCAGTTCCACCAGCCGCTGGTGTACATCCTGATCGCGGCCGGAACCGTGACCGCGCTCCTGGGCGAGCCGGTCGACTCGGCCGTCATCGTCGGGGTCGTGCTCCTGAACGCGGTCATCGGCTTCGTGCAGGAGCTGAAAGCGGAGCGGGCCATCGAGTCCCTCCGCGGTCTCATCACCACGGAGACCACCGTAGTGCGGGACGGCGCCCAGTCGCGCGTCCCCTCCAGGGACCTGGTGCCCGGCGACCTGGTGGTGGTCCAGTCCGGCGACAAGGTGCCGGCCGACCTGCTCCTGGTGAGCGTGCGCGAGCTCCAGGTGGACGAGTCGGCGCTCACCGGCGAATCGGTGCCGGCCGGCAAGGAAGCGGGCCCCCTGCCCGCGTCCACCACCCTGCCGGAGCGGCGCAACATGGCCTACGCCGGCACCCTTGCCACGTACGGGCAGGCGACCGGCCTGGTGATCGCGACCGGCGACGGCACCGAGACCGGGCGCATCTCGGACATGATCGCGTCGGCCGGTACACAGCCGACGAACCTGACGCGGAAGATGGCCTCCTTCAGCCGGATACTGCTCATCGTCATCCTCGGTCTCGCCGCCTCCACGTTCGCGGTCGGCACCCTCCGGGGCGAGCCCGCGCTCCAGATGTTCATGGCAGCTGTCGCGCTGGCCGTCGGTGCCATACCGGAGGGCCTGCCCGCGGCGCTCACGATCACGCTTGCCATCTCGGTGAAGCGGATGGCGCGGCGAAACGCGATCATTCGCCGCCTCCCCGCGGTCGAGACCCTGGGGAGCGTGACGGTCATCTGCTCCGAC
>JAKJGD010000516.1 GCA_022704585.1 Spirochaetota bacterium
GTCGGTCATCTCCTTCATCTGCCCGGCGGGCTTGTTGATCTCGTCGGCGACGACGGCAAAGCCGCGCCCGTGCTCACCGGCCCGGGCGGCCGGGACACTATGCAGGGCTACGCGGACATTAAAGCTCCTTCTGCTGGTTCTCGTAAGACTCCTTCAGGACCTTATGCATGATGTCGAAGGCCTTCCGGTCGCCCAGGTTGAAGTACTCGATTACGTCTTCATCTATGAACTCGTAGCGGAATCGGTTCTTGTCGATTTCCACCAGGCAGTCGGCCAGGTATACGATGAACACGAGCTGCCGGATATTGACCGGCGCCATGTGCGGGCGGTGGTGGTACTCCACGGTCTTGATGAGCGCGTCGTTGAACTTCCACTTGCTGAAGATCATGCCGCCCAGTGCGGCGTGGGATATGCCCAGGCTGATCTCCTCCAGCAGGTCGATGTTCTCCATTCCCTTGAACCCGGCCAGCTCCTGGAGCGATTTCAGGAGCTCGGACCTGAGGGAGAGCATCACGATGAAGCCGACGTCGGAGAGGAGGGCTGCAAGGTAGGCGAAATCGCCCAGCTTGGTCTTCTTCATCTGCACCGCGAGCTGTGAGGCGTAGGCGGCCCGCTTGTACGAGTCCTTCCAGGTCGACTCCGAGCGCTTGTAGCGCGCGTCCATGACCTTGTGCACGCCTGTTGCGAGCAGCAGCGCGTTGATACCCTTCACGCCGATGATCTTGACAGCCTCCTCGATGGTCTCGGTCTTCTTGACGGTGAAGTACCCGGCCGAGTTGGCGAGCTTGAGGATCGAGGTCGTGAGTCCCGGGTCAAGCGATATTGCACCGGCTATCTCCTTTATCGTCGCATCCGGGTTGGCGCAGAGCTTCTGAATGCGTATGATGTTGTCCGGGAACGCCGGTATGGACTCGATCTCGCGGATTATCTCGCCGGCGATCTGCACGCGGGCGCGGATCTTGTCCATTGCGAGCGGAATCGCGATCGCGGATATGGTAAGGTCCTTCTTCCGGTATATCCGGAACGACTCCGGGGACATCCCCATGTTCTTGAAAATCATCATCGCCATTATAAGGCCCAGGCCCGCGCCTTCGGAATCGTCCAGTACCTCGTCGAAGGCCTCGGAAATGTCGTTGTACTTGTATGCTTTCTTGATCCGGGCGTTGATCTTGGAGAGCTCGGTATCAAGGATCGGGACGTTGTTAATCACATTGATATAGAGGTATTCGCCCGAGGTCTTGAACGCGACGCGCACGACGAGGGGGGAATCCGCCAGCATCGACATGTAGTCCTCGTCGCCCTCGTACGTCTCCTCCTTGAAGGTCTCCATACCCTGCCGGTAATCTTCGGTTTTGTTGATGTCCAGTTTTTTGACCGTGAAGTAAAGCCGTTTCAAATTCGCCTTGATCGCGTTGTTGACAAGCTCCTTGATCACGTTGATGATCTGGTTCTTAATGTAGCCCAGGTCGTAATGAGCCAGGTAGCGGTGCACGCACTTGTTGATGATGCCATCGACCGCGGGCGACAGGACATTGAACTGGATGTAGAAGTCATTTTCAGCGGCAACGGCCTTTTTATAGTCCTGCGGCTGAATTGTGTAGCTGGCGGTGCTTCCGTTGCTCAACCCCTGTATCCCCTCATGTGTCTGGATGTTTCTGGTATGTCTTATATTTATATATCGCTCGGTTAATGAAAATAATCAAGTATTTTGTTGCTTTTTTTTGCTACGATGCCCGCTACAGGCCGGGCCGGGGAGGATGGCGGTCCTCCGTCCATAACGGCCACCCCGGATGGCTTTCCATTAATCCATTTTTCATCTTGACAACAGAGTTTTGTTTTTTTACATTCTTCAAAATTGTTGGAATTCATACGTTTGGAGGCGCCGGCACTGGTTCGAAGGTCGCTAACGTTATGTTTCTTCTATATAAATATTAGTGCGGAGGAAAGATGAAGGGGAGAGGGGATTTTCCCAGTTTGAATACCAAGATGCCTGACGGACTCAAGCCAGGAGGAAGGCCCTATAAGCTGATGGTAGTGGAAAACAAGGATTTTCTGAGAAAGCAGATAGTCCAGATTTTTGAGTCGGAGAGCTATAATGTTGTTGCCACAGCCGCCAACGGGCAGGAGGCTCTTGACAAGCTTTCAAAAATTGAAGGCAAAATCGATCTCATAACGACGACCCTTGACATGCCCGTCCTTGACGGATATGCGTTTTTACATGAGCTTTCCAAAAGGCCAAACCGGCCGCTGGTCGTCTTTGTCAGCGATGAAACGACCAAGGGAGTTATGGCGGACCTGGTAAAGCTCGGCATCAGCGATTTTATCCTCAAACCGGTCGATCGCAGGATGCTCCTGCAGCGGGTTAAAGCAGTATTGCAAAAATACAGACTGGCAAACCCGGAATG
>JAKJGD010000517.1 GCA_022704585.1 Spirochaetota bacterium
GTAATGAACGTGCGCCTTCCACTCCTCGGGGATGCCCGCCCCGTGGGGCTGGCACCAGGCATGGGAGCCGTGGTACGATCCCCTGGCCAGAATGACCTCCCACTTCCCGGTCGCCACGCGCGCCACGGCTATGGAGTACGAGGTGACGTCGGAGCCGTTCTTCCCGAACACGCACCAGTCGCCGCCCTGGACGGTCGCGGTCATCTTCTTCGCCAGCGGAAGCCACAGGTCGCTCGGGAGCGTGAAGCAGTCGGCGTTCTTCATCTGCTCCGCGACGGCGGCCTCGACCTTCGGGTTTTTCAGGCCAAGCAGGTTCGTGCCGAACGAGCACATGTAATCGATATACTCATTCCCGTCCACGTCCCACACGCGGCAGCCCTCGCCCCTCTTGATGAAAGCCGGGTAGGAGCCGAAGGTGAGGAACCGCGGGGTCCGCGGCCCGTAGATGCCGCCCGGGACGTACTTCTGGGCCTCGTCGAACAGCTCGTAGGATTTCGTGAATTCGTACAGCTTCATGACACATACCTCCTGGTGCTATTCCTGTTTAAAACGGCAGATTATGGAGAATATAGGCGATCCCGATGCCGAGATACGTGCCCTCGACCCAGCCTATGATGCCGGTCACCACCCCGGTAATGACGATTTCCCTGTTCTTCAGCGCGGCCGCCACCATCGGCACAAGCGGCGGGGAGCAGATCCCGGCGACCGACGTGACAATCACCGTGTCAGCGTCGATCTTGAACATTCGCGACAGCGCGACATGGAGCAGGAGACAGACTACTATGGTAAACGTGACGTAGACGAGCATGACCGGCGCCGTGGAGAGAAGCTTCTGCACATCCGCCATGGAGCTGACCACGAGGCTGAAAATGAGGATGAAATAATTTCCCAGCTGGTAGGTCATCCTGATGCTCCTTATTTTCGGAATGAACGAGAAGACAATGCCCAGAGACGCGATGACCAGGATCGCAACGACGAACGCCACATCCTCCTTGAAGACAAGGAAGGAGAGCGCCCCGATGACAAATACGAGCAGCGCAAGGCCAAAGGCGCCGAAAAGCGGGACGAGTATGTCTTTTTTAAATATTCCCTGGTATGAATTGAAGTTGAAGTCCTCGGTTATGGCACCGGTATCCGCCGGTTTGAAGGGCGGCAGCACTTTTAAAAAAATCCTCTGCCCTATGGTCATGAGAAACAGCAGGTATACGGACGAAACAACGACGTCCGAGGTATGGGCCGCGAGGTAGAGGGTGCGGTCGGTCTGGAGGGCCGTTGCGATCGCCCCCAGGTTTATCGTGCCCCCGGTGTATACCCCGACGAACATGCCGGCTATTTTCCATGTTTCGCCACCGACATAACTCCTGAAAATATAAAAGCCCGCTGTCGCGATTATCACGATCGCGAGGGTCTGGAGCATGAAGGAAAGTATCGATTTGCCCGCCAGCCTCGTCCAGCGCCTGATATCGAGCGAAAAAAACATGAGGGGAAGCGCCAGGCAGATAGTGATCAGCATCATCGGGTTCTGGACCCCCGAGAAGCCGGCCGGGAGTATGCCGATATTGCCGATCAGCGCGCCGGCAATATAACAGATAACGACAGCCCCCAATTTATCGAGAAAAGGAAATCTGTGACACAGGAAGAGAACGAAAGCGGGAAAAAAAATAAAAAACAGTACGAGAACTATGGCTGCCATGCATGTCCTCCCGGTTCAACGATTATTGGGTTGATTTATGAAATGTATTCATCCTCTGAACATTATTCATTATTTTATGCCGGTTGTCAAATATTTTATTGATATTTACGAAAATTGAGGCGCGGGCGATTTTTCAGGCATCCATGCTTTCAAGCGCACTGCGTATCTCGTCCCGTACCGCACCCTCGCCTGCCGGGAGGAATCTTTCGAGGGCATTTTTTGCTTCCGTCCCGCCGATATGCCCGAGCGCCCAGGCGATCATCCCCCGTACCCGCGCGTCGCCGTTCTCCTCATAAGCACGGACCAGGTCGGGGAGATACCCGTTGTCGCGGGTATTGCCCATGACGCGCGCAACGTTCATCTTCCACTTCCAGATCTCGTCCGGGGACAGGTAGAACATATGGGGCCATACCTTTGCGGTGAAGTATTCCCGATCCATGTGAAGCAGGGCCCGCAGGTCGAAGTTTTTCTCCCGTGCGGCCACGCGCCCGTTCACCGGGAGGGACTGCGAAAGCCAGGGAAGGTTGCGCGGGCACACGTTCTGGCACCGGTCGCACCCGTACACGTACTGGCCCATCGGCTCGCGCAGGTCGCGCGGCGTGATCTCCTTCCCGAAATAGGTGAGGTAGGAAATGCAGCGGCGCGGGTCGATTGTCCCTTTCCCCTTCAGCGCCCTGGTGGGACAGGCGGCGACACAGGCGTTCCGGCACC
>JAKJGD010000518.1 GCA_022704585.1 Spirochaetota bacterium
TCAGCACGCCCTCATGAACAGGTACCGCATCTACATGACGATGTTCCGCAAATCATCAAACCTTGCTGCGATCCTTGGCCCGGACGGAAGAGTGCTCGAATGGAACGAGGCGGCCGAGGAGCTGTACGGCCGCAGCCTCTCGGACGGGCCCGTCACGTACGAGGATTTTCTCCACGAGGACGAGATTCCTGTAATGCGCGATGAGTTCGCGCGGCTCTACGAGTCCTGCCTGCTGTACCGGAAGTCCCTTGACCGGGCGCGGCTTGCGACCGACCGGGAGTACCGGGACCGCGCATGGGAGCGGCTGGTCCGCGCCGGTACCGGCGCCGGGTTCACGAAGCTGACCAGCCGCAACGGCGAGAAGGCCCTTGACGTCGATTACACGGTAAGCATTATCTTCGACACGGAGACGCTCAGGGTCGGGGGATGCGTCGTCACAACGAACGACATCACAAGCAGAAGAAACATGCGGGAGCGCATGGAGGAGACCGAGCGGAAAAACCGCGACCTTTTCAAACTGATGCCCATCTTCTCGATGCTCGTCGACACCGCCGGCTCCGCGGTGGACTATAATTTTCAGGCCGCCGGGGCAGCTCTCCCCGCGACCGCCGGGGCCGCGGGGATCTCCTACATGGACTTCATCCACCCTGAAGACCAGCGCCGCGCGGCGGCACTCTTCATGGACCTGTTCAGCCGCGCCATCGAGATCAAGAACCGCTGGATCAGGGACAGGCGCATCGATCAGGAGGAATGCGGCATGCGGCTCGGAGAGCTCTGCATCAGCGGCGAGCCTCTCAGGCTGATCGTCCGCGGCACCGAAACCGTGTTCGAATCGGAGCTCAGCGCGCGGCTCTGGCTGGGCGAAGCCCTGGAGATAAAGGGAGCCCTCCTCTCTGCGATCGACGTGACGGAGCGCAATGACTGCCGCCGTAAGCTGGAGGAATCCGAACGGAAATACCGGGAGCTCCTTGAGAAGAAAACGCGTGACATCATCTTCTCCCTGGACGGCAGGGCCCGGTTCGTGCTGGTGAACGGCAACATCAGGGAAAAGCTCGGGTATGCCGAGGAGGCCGTGATCGGCAAGAACATCGTCGACATACTCTACCGGGACCCGGTCGACAGGAACAACATCAACCGCGACACCTTTCTCGAGAACATCAATCGCGTGCTCAGGGACGGCGCGACCGACGTGCGGTTCAACGCCGTGTGCGACCACCATTACACGGGCGATCCCCTCCAGCTGCAGTTCAAGCTCGACCCCGTGATCCTGAACGGCCGCGTCACGGGAGTCACCGGCTTCGCTTCCGAGACAGCGGAGGACCCGCTCATCGACTTCGTGCGCGAGGAAACCCTCGCCTACGACATAGACAACCGCATCACGATCGCGGACGAGGTGAGCTTCCGCGTCACCCGCAACCTCCTGCGCTACCTGCCCGACGGGAAAACGAGCCTTGTACGGCTGGGCGTCAGGGAGATGATCGTTAACGCTATCGAACACGGCAACCTGGGGATAACCTACGAGGAAAAGACCGCGTGCCAGAAAACCCAGAGCTACCTTGACCTCATCCGTGAGCGCCAGAGAAATGAAGAGAACAGGAACAAGAAAGCGCACATCACCTACCGCCTTGACCGGAACGGCGCGTTTTACACGGTCAGCGACGAGGGGAACGGGTTCAACCACGAGTTCTATTCGGGCCTTGACGTCCGCTCCCTGAACGAGCGGATGATCCAGCACGGCCGGGGCATCCTGATCACCAGGTCGGTGTTCGACGAGGTGCGGTACAATGACAGGGGGAACGAGGTGTACCTGGCCGTGTACTTTCGGAAGTGATTACCGTTCCATGCCATTTCACCACAAGCGGGGATCCATTGGCCATCAGAATTATCATCATGTAAAATATTTATTGTCTGTGCGCCGCCCGGCGCGGTGCGAGACCCGGAGACAGGCCTTCCCGCATCCCGCCCCGGCCGGCATCCGCACCATCCTGTTGCCCGGGTCGTGTTTCCTGCACGGCAGCTGGTTGCGGATTGCACTCCCGGACTTAAATTTTTTCCTTGATATTTAAGCCAACCGCTGCCTTACTATGAAAGGGCGGTACATCAATTCACTCAATTCGCACTATTCTCAATTGTACGCATACGCGCAACATTTAGAGGACTCCTGTCTCCCATGAACCGTTACTGAATATGGATCTATTTCCCGGATGGTAATGTTAACTTCAGAAGGGGGAACATATGGTGACTGTTACCAGCAAGGCGGACAGCAATCAATTGGACAGGGGTAAAAAGCTGCCATTCGGCATCAAGTTGAGCTACGGCATCGGCGACATATCCAATAACCTGTTCATCGTAACTACCGGCATGTATCTGCTTTTTTTCCTCACCAATGTGGTCGGCG
>JAKJGD010000519.1 GCA_022704585.1 Spirochaetota bacterium
TTCGCGGGAATGACATGGGTTGCACCCCTGCCTCCGGGTGGAGGCACGCGCCATGGGTTGCTCAACCCGAGAATAATCCTGTCTGCCAATGGATTCCCGCCTTCGCGGGAATGACATCAGGCCGCCCCCTGCGCCGTGCGGCGCACCGGCCATAAATGACTTAAAAAAAACCACCTTTACGACGAAACATATCCCATGCGGACGCATAGTGAACAACAATCCCCATACTGGAAGTATATATGAAAGCAATCATCACCGTCGTGGGCCGGGACCGGGTCGGCATCATCGCCGCGGTCAGCGCCATGCTGGCGGAGGTCAGCGTCAACATCCTCGACATCAGCCAGACCATCATGCAGGAAAACTTCACCATGATGATGTCGGTCGACCTGGCGAAGAGCAGCGTCTCCCTCAAGGAGCTGAAAGCGAAGCTCAACGACATAGGCGAGCGCATGGCCCTGGTCATCAACATTTACAACGAAGAGCTCTTCAACTCAATGCACCGGGTGTAGGCCATGAACCAGCACGAAGTTTTCGAAACGCTGAAAATGATCCGGGAGGAGAAGCTCGACATCCGGACTATCACCATGGGAATCTCCCTGCTGGACTGCGCGGACGGCGACATCAAAAAGTCCTGCAGGAAGATACGGGAAAAGATCGTGCGGCTCGCGTCGCGGCTGGCCGCGGTCGGCGACGAGATAGAGGAGAGCTATGGCGTGCCCATTATAAACAAGCGTGTCGCCGTGACGCCGATCGCGCTGGTGGCTGAAAGCTCGGGCGCGGCCGACTACGGTCCGTACGCGCGCGCGCTCGAAGACGCGGCTGCGGAGGTGAACGTGAACTTTATCGGCGGGTTCTCCGCGCTGGTGCACAAGGGAATGACCCCGGGCGACCGGGCCCTCATCGCCTCGATTCCCCGCGCACTCGCCTCCACCGAACGGGTCTGCGCGAGCGTCAACGTGGCCACCTCGCGCTCCGGCATCAACATGGACGCGATCATCATGCTCGGCCGCGTCATAAAGGAGATATCCCTTGCCACGAAGGACCGGGGAAGCGTGGGATGCGCGCGGCTGGTCGTGTTCGCGAACGCGCCGGAGGACAACCCCTTCATGGCGGGCGCCTTCCACGGCCCGGGCGAAGCGGAGGCGGTCATCAACGTGGGGATCAGCGGGCCCGGCGTGATCAAGAGCGCGCTGGAAAAGATCAAGGGGAGCGACCTTGAGGCCGTGTCCGAGACCATAAAGCGGACCTCCTTCAAGATAACGCGGGTCGGGCAGCTCGTGGCCCGCGAGGCGGCGCGGCGGCTCGACGTTCCGTTCGGGATCGTGGACGTGTCGCTCGCCCCCACCCCGTCCGTCGGCGACAGCGTCGCCGCCATCCTGGAGGAGATCGGGCTGGAGCGCTGCGGCGCGCCCGGCTCCACGGCGGCCCTCATGCTCCTGAACGACGCGGTCAAGAAGGGGGGGCTCATGGCCTCGTCGTTCGTGGGCGGCCTCTCCGGCGCCTTCATCCCGGTAAGCGAGGACCAGGGAATGATCGACGCGGTGGAAGCGGGCGCGCTCACCATCGAGAAGCTCGAGGCCATGACCTCGGTCTGCTCCGTGGGGCTGGACATGATCGCGATACCCGGCGACACGGGCGAGGATACCATCGCCGCCATCATCGCTGACGAGGCGGCCATCGGCGTTGCGAACAACAAGACCACCGCGGTGCGGATAATCCCGGTCGCGGGCATGAAAGCGGGGGACCTCGTGGAATTCGGCGGGCTCCTGGGACGCGCGCCCGTGATGCCGGTGAACGGCTTCAGCCCCGGCGGCCTGATCAGGCGCGGCGGCAGGATCCCGGCGCCGCTGCAGAGCTACCGGAACTGAAGCAGCGCTAAATAGCCTTGACAGGCCGTTTTCATCATGGTATACGTATCTCACGATAAAGTGATGAAAGACCACTCGCACATGCGCGTTCGCTTTTCCGGAGATGCCGATGACCCCGTGAGCTCCCGTAAATACTGGCTGTCCCTGCCGGCGGGAGAGCGCATCGAAGCAGTGGAATTTTTACGTGAGCAGCTCTATTCCATAAGCAGCAACGAAAAACTGCCCCGCATCAGGCGGGAAATAATTCTGCGGGACATACAATGAAGGTCCATCCCGATTTCTACGGATTCATCCTCTCCCTGAAAAAGAACAACGTGGACTATGTCATCGTCGGAGCGTTCGCCCTGGCCCTCTACGGCCACCCCCGCGCAACCGGGGACATCGACATCTGGATAAGGCCCTCGGCTGAAAACGCGGCGCGGCTGATGAAAGCCCTGCGGAACTTCGGCTTTGCACCGGCGGACATCACGGCCGGAGACATCCTGTCCGGCAAGGTAATTCAAATCGGGGACCCGCCGGTCA
>JAKJGD010000520.1 GCA_022704585.1 Spirochaetota bacterium
TTCAGGTATCCCTGAATCTTCGTCAGAAGGTCCCGGGAGAAGGTTTTACCCACATACGCTTCATATCCCTTGTAGCCCTCTTTTTCCCAGAGCCTGGCCGCGTCTGCCGGTACCTCGTGTATTACCAGGCCGTTCTTCTTCATGGTCGCGATGGCGCTGGTTTCCAGTGTTTTCGTGTCGATATACAACTGGTCGACGACCTTTTTCGCCGAAGCCACGAGCTTTGGCCTCATGGACGCCGGGATCTGGTCCCAGGTCTTTTTGCTGACCACGAATCCCCCGATCATGGGCGCGATCCTGATTCCGCACATGTGTTTGGCTATGCCGAACCACTGGAACGAAGCGGAGACGAGCGGGGGCGCGTAATACGCTTCTATCATTCCGTTCTGGAGCGCGGTCATAAGGTCGTTGGTCGAGAGGGGGATCGCGTTATACCCCATGGACCGCCAGGCCTGCAGCATCTCTGCGTCATTCTCCGCGACGCTGAGCTTGAGGGTTTTCAGGTCGCGCGGATACACGACCGGCCTGGTCGAAAAGAAGTTGACCCATCCGGCCTTCGCCCACGTAACGGTGACGAATCCCTTTTTAAGGGTGAGCTTCTCGTAATAGGGCGTCATCTTGCCCATTATATAATCCAGCTCCCGGTCGTCCCTTACCAGGAACGCAAGGCTCATTGAAAAAATCTCCGGCGAGATGTAGCTCATGCCCATGCCGGTGAAGATTGCCGCGTGGAGCTGGCCAATGTTCATTTTCCGTATCATGTCCGGCTCGTTGCCGACAATGCCGCCCGGGTAGATCTTCATGTCGATCGTGCCGCCGGAGATGGCTTTCCATTCGGCGGCAATTTTTTTGAGGGCCTTGTCCCACGGTGAGCCGTCCGGAGCGATGCTTCCCACTTTTATTGTGAGCGCGTACAGCGGAGATGACAGCACGGCGATAAAAACGATGGCAGCGATGCCTCTTGATAGAAGATTCATTTCTTTTTAACTCCTTTCGGTGTATCCGAGAGTATCCGGTCGTCGCGGTGTTCCAGGAGCCAGCGTGCCTTGCGCTGTGCAAGGATGTTGGCCAGCCTGGTATCGGTTTTTTCCGATACGTCCACGGCGAGGGCCCTGTTCAGTAATTCGACAAATTCCTTCATGTTCTGGTTCTTGACAGAGACGGTCGAGGCCAGCGCGACGTAGGGTGAAGCTTTCAGCCCTTTCGATAGCTCAACTGCCCTTTTAAAGTGATGCCGCGCCTTTTCCTCGCTGCCGCCCATCGATTGGGGGAGGGAGCCGTAATATGAAATGAAAAACTCGTGGATCGAGCCTCCGCCGAAGGCCTCGTCAAGGCCGAGCGCCGCTTCCATCATGGCTGCGGCATTCCTGACGCCGACACCAACACCGACATCGAACGGGTCGGCGGCGTATGCCGCCATCCAGCCGGCGCCGGCCCAATAGAGATAGGGGACGTCATCGGCTTTCATTGAGGCGAGCAGATCGTGCAGCGTGCCGTTGTCAAGGGATTTCGCGAAGCCGGAGTGTTTCAGCTCGATGCCCTGCAGGACGTAGTCGCGGCCCCTCAGGTAAAGCTTTTTCGAGCGAACGATCATCTTTTCCTTTTTCTCGAACTCCTGGTCGGGCAGCAGTTCTGCCGGTCCCTGCACGAACGCGTTCGAGTACATGATGAATCCGCTGCCCGCGGCGAGGTAGAGCCCCGGATTGTCGCTCCCTTTTTCAATCAGTATTTCATACAGCTTCAGTGCGAAGGGAAGGGCGTCTCCTACAAGCTCCGGGTCGTCATCGCCGGTGAGGGCTGTCCCGGATGCTGTAGATGATAGCGCGTTGCCGACCAATTTCAGCGCGAGCTTGTTGCCGGAACAGGATGCGAGTGCCGACGCCAGCAGCAGGATAAAGCAACAGTATCGTAAGGTTTTAATATTCATTGGGTAATACAGCCGTATCTACGTGACAAGTTAACAAAAGGTACGATAAAGTCAATAAAAATTATGGGCAGGAGCCGTAGCGGCTGATCTATTCCTTCCGGGGACCGTAATAATCTGCGGCTTTCAATCACTTTATTGAAGGGAGTCTGACCGGTCCGCTCTGGGCGCCTACGCGGTTTACTGCCTTCACGAACAATGGCTTGCGTGCCTGTGGCCTGGAAACAATGCAGAATTTCTGATATCCGGGGACTGTCCCTATCAGGGCGCCGGGCACTGCGCCTTCACCGGCTTCGTACAGGGCATAGAGGGCCGGTCGGTCGTCGCTTTCCCGTCGGACGATGGCATATTCATCCACAATGTCTGTTGCCCGGGGCCGCGGCATTGCCGGCGGCTCGAACCGCTTCCATGCCATGGGTGCGGGCAGTGCGGGCGCCGGAAAATGCCGTGCCGCCATCCT
>JAKJGD010000521.1 GCA_022704585.1 Spirochaetota bacterium
TGGTCCTCGCGGTGAAGGCGCGGATGCGGCCCGCCTGCTCCGACCTCGAGCTCATGGAATGCATCAACGGGGTCGAGCGCTCCATCAAGAAGCGGTTCCCCCAGGTCAAATGGATATTCTTCGAGCCGGATTACACCGACGGCGGTGACGACGACACGGACCCGCGCACGGGAGGGGACGCAGGAACGGCCCGCGGCTGAAAACTTTTTACGGCCGCGCGGGAGAATGTATTGACACTCCCCGCGTCCCGTAGTACACTATCATTATCATTGCAGCATACCGTTCAACGGCAATTATATCTGGAGGACCAGCGTATGAACAAGAGAACTTTTATCGCGATACTGGCGGCCGTATTCATTTCCGCAACCCTCTACTCGCAGGAGAAGAAATCAGAATCGAAGGAAGGCGCCGAGGCCGCGGGCAAGCAGAAGATGACCGTGTACCAGGAAATAATACTTGAGGATTTCGAAACCACGCCCTATACGGATAAAAACATCACGTTCAACGTGACCTCCGACCAGGAGGCCAGGCTGGCGATCCGGACCGATCTCCCCGCATATGAAAAGTCCAAAAAATACCTGGGCATTAAAATGAAATCACGCGGCGGCGACATTTTCATCATCAAGCCGGCGAAAGAGATCATACTAGACAAGTACTGCAAGTCCATCTCTTTCTGGATTTACGGCAAGAAGACGCTGGGCGAGCTCTCCTTCATGCTGCAGGACACCCGGCAGAACAACCACAAGCTCATAATCATTCCGACGGTGGACTTCCTGGGATGGAAGCAGGTCACCATCAACCTGGGCAAGAGAATTGCCCAGGAGGAAGACTTTCTGAACCAGAAAAAGACCATGAAGCTGATTAACATACAGTATCGCACGGCAAGCAGCAAGGAACGGCCGTCGGCATGGCAGTTCCTGTACCTGGATGACATCACCGCCGTCGTGCGCGACCGGTACACCGACAAGCAGAGCGACGAATGGTAGACGGGAAACACACCGGGCAATGCACCGAAGGCGGGGTCACGTGACCCCGCCTTCTTTCTGTACATAGCCCGGGACCGGGTAGACGAATGGCCTGCCCGTGGTAGGGTTCTTGAGCACGATGCAGGATGTTCCGAAAAGCGCTTCCACCAGGTCGTAGCGGAGCACCTCTGCCGGCGCGCCGCTGAAAAACACCCCGCCCTCCCTCAGCCCGACGATGCGCGTGGAATAGTCCGAGGCAATATTGATGTCATGAAGCACCGTCACCACGGTGGCGCCCTCGCGGTTCAGCTTCCAGAGGATGTCCATGATCATCACGGCGTGCTGTATGTCCAGGTGCGAGACGGGCTCGTCAAGGAGAATGACGCTGCTGTTCTGGGCCAGGGCGTGCGCTATCCGGGCGAGCTGGAGCTCTCCGCCCGAAAGCTCGGTGAGCCGCCGCGAGAGCAAGCCGGCCACGCCCGTGGTCTCGGCCGCACGCGCGATCATCTCCCGGTCCCGGTCCGACTCGAGCACGAAGGAGTCCTGGTGCGGAAACCTTCCCAGCCTGATGAACTCGTACACCGTGAAGGGGGCGAGCGCCTCCGCTGCCTGGTGGACCACGGAAAGCTCGCGGGCCAGCACCCGGGCGCGGTAATCGCGCAGCCGGCGCCCCTTGAACAGGACCGTCCCCGAAGACGGCCTCACGTCGCCCGAGAGCGTCTTCACCAGGGTGCTCTTGCCCGCGCCGTTGGGGCCGATGACGGACACGAATTCCCCGTCGCTCACGGTCAGGCCCAGGTCCCGGAGCACGGGGACGTCCCGGTACCCGGCATTCACTTCATGAAGCTCGAAGATACTCATGCGGCCCACCTGCCCCTGACCATGAACACCAGGAAAAAGGCGCCGCCCAGGAATCCGGTTATGACGCCGACCGGGATCTCGAATGGAGGAGTAAGGGAGCGGCCGATGGTGTCGGAGACGAGTAGGAAGAGGCCTCCGCATACGGCGGAAGCCGGCACCAGGCGAAGGTGCCCGGGCCCGAACACCGAGCGCATCATGTGGGGAACGATGAGGCCCACGAAGCCGATTACGCCGGCCAGGGAAACCGAAAGCGCCGCGAGCAGTGACGCGGCCCAGAACAGCACCCGGACATCGCGGTCGGTGACCCCGAGCCCGCGCGAGAACCGGTCGCCCATGGATATAACATCAAGGTGCTTCCAGTAGGCCATCACTGCCAGGATGAGCGCGAGGGACACGCAGCCCAGGAGGTTGAGCATGTCGTACCGCGCGCCGGAGAGGTCGCCCATGAGCCAGAGCATGGCGCGGTGGATCTGGTCGGAGCGGGAGAGCGCGTAAATGAGCAGCACCGCGGCCGAGAGGATGAACCCGAGCGCGATGCCGGACAGTATGAGCGCGG
>JAKJGD010000020.1 GCA_022704585.1 Spirochaetota bacterium
CGGAGCCGCGGCAGCGCCGGCAACCGCAGCTTCTGCGAGGCCAGGAAACGGATGATCTCCCGCTTCGAGCAGCTGGTGACGGCGGTCGGATACTGTTTCCTGACATGTCCGAGGACCCGCTCGTGGAACGATCCCACAATTACCCTGGAAAGCGCGCCCTTCTCCATCATGACGGCCAGCACCCTGTCGGCCGCATGATTATTGTCGTCCTTGATATCGACCGAGAACCGCGCGTCCGGGAAAGCCTCCAGCGCATCCGCAAGTGTGGGAACCCGAAAACCCCTTCCGCGGAACGGGAAGGTCAGTCCGCCGTCAAAAGTTATGCCGAACCCGGCGTCGAGCCCGGCGATCTCGTCGAGGCTCCAGTCCGCGATGGGGCCGGTGCCGTCGGTTTTTTCCTCGAGGAACCCGTCGTGGATTATAATAATCCCTCCGTCAACGGTCATGCGTACGTCGGTTTCCAGCAGGCAGCCGGGCAGGATCTCCAGCGCCCTGGCGAAGGCCGGGAGCGTGTTCTCGGGGAACTCGCGGGACGCCCCCCGGTGCGCCGCCGGGGTGAATCCCCTGAAAAAAGTGATGGGACCGGGCATGGCTTACAGCATCGTATCGAGGATCTCTGCGGCGATCTTTACATACCCGGCGCAGCCCGCGAACACGCCGCGCTTCCGCGCTTCGGCAAGGCCCCCGGCCGTTGTTATGTCAATGCCGAGCAGGTCGCGGCACGTGACAGCGTTGTTCCTCAACTTGAATTGCCTCACAAAATCCTGCACCATGTCGTTGATCCGGTCCCGCGCGTCGCGGTTTTCGGTCCCCGCGCCGTGCTTCAGACCAAGCACCATTATCGCGCCGGACGCGGCACCGCAAATCTCCTGCAGGTGGCCGATACCCCCGCCGAACGGCGACGCGATCCTCTTGCACAATTCCTCCGTAAGCCCGTGCGGCGGGCCGTACGCCATGAGCATCGACTGGGAGCAATTAAATCCTTTATTAAAATACTCAACGGCTTTTTCCGAAGTTTTCATGTCCGGCCTCCCGGTGCGGGTATTCCGGCGGGACCTGGCGTGCGGCTGGTTCCGCCGCTCGTACTTTCTTCCATGTTAAAAAATAAGTCAAGCCACATTCAGTCCCGGCATGATAACTCTCTTGACAATGCCGGATTGTCTGATAGAATGATTACTTTCATCCCGGCACTATAGTATGACGGCCCTGAGCAACCTGGCAGGTGACGAATAGGAGGCCAACTATGAACATGAAACTCGCAATCGCAAGCACTATTGCAACCTGTCTCATGGTCACGTCCATGCACGGCATGGCAGTCGGCCTTGAGGTCGATGTGAACGAGATCCGCACCAGGCGCGTTGAATTCATCAATTACCGCGCAGAGGGAAAAAAGGCCGATTCGAAAAGAGAGGTAGAGGAAATCGGGAAACAGCTCGCCCGGGGTGATGATACCGGCCGTCCCGTGCGCTTCCACATGAAATATGCCATCATACGCGCCATCTCGAAGGAGCAGCCCGACAAATTTTCCGCCGATATATTTTCCATAGATAAAGACGCGAAGGTCGGGCACATCGACATAGTCCGCCGCATCACGACCGCCTATTTGATGAACAGATACGGCTACTCCCGGGAAGACGCCCATGCCATATCTCTGTTTCTCTCGTATTACAACGCTGTGCACAGGGGCGATATCGCTTATTTCGGTACGAAATATAAACCCGTTGTCATGACTCACCTGGGCGCACGAAACGCCGGTATCTCCACGAAATACTGGGAGTGGCCGGGCGCGACCAGGATGCTCATACCCTTGACGGAAAACGCGGTTGAGCCGGACCTCCTATCCGACAGGAAGACGATCGAGGAGATCCGCAAGGACGACAGGAACATCCCGGACCGCAAGGAGATGACGGACCTCAGGGAGCGAAAGCTCGAGAAGGACAAGAAAGAGCTCAAAGACGAGAAGAAAGAACAGGAGCGGGAAAAGAAGGCCATAGATAAAGAAAAAGAGGAAATAAAGAAAAAGCAGGAGCAGCTTGAAAAGGAAAAGGAAGAATCGAAGAAAATAGTCGAGCCGGAAAAGCGCGAGGAGAAAGAAAAAGAGATAGAGAAAAAGGAAAAGCAGCTCGAACAAAAGAAGAAAGAGACGGAGAAGAAAGAAGAAAAGTCGAAGGAAAAAGAAAAGGCCATCCTGGAGAAAGAGAAAAAGATCGAGAAGCGCGAAAAAAGCATCTCCGACGAGAAAAAGCAGATAGAAAAGGACGAGCTGAAAAGCGACATCAAGAAAAAGCCGGAAGAGGCCAAGAAAAAACTGGAGGAGAAAGAGAAGGAGCTGGACAAGCGCGAGGACAAGCTTCGGGACAAGGAGCTTGACAAGAACATATACGCCGGCAAGCTCTATTACCTGAAGCTCAAGGAGTACCTCCAGGGAGGGCACTACAACAATGATCTTTACATGATCAACGCCTCCACCCGCAAAATCATGTTTAAATCACCGGTCGAGAACATCTGCGGCAGCAGGTATGACGTGTATTCCGGCGGCATCGTCATCATCACCCATCGGGGAAGCCACACATCGGGACACCGCCTCACCCTCGTGGACAAAGATACGCTTGAAGCTAAGATCTACGGGACCGACAGCGTGTTCTGGCGCAGCTTCATCGAGATCCGGGACGGGTACATTTATGCCATCATCTATGATAATAACCGGTACTACCTGGGCCGCTTCGACGGCGCACTCAAGCTGCTTGCCAGGTCAAAGGAAGAGCTGAGCGAGAACACCTTTATCAGCTTCTGGGACAATTACATATACATCAACCGGCAGGATAAAAAGATCATCGTTCTCAACAAAGACGACCTCACCTTTATCGACGAGGTGAAGCCGTAAAGGGGCCGGGACGTCAGCGTCACTGAAGCTTGATGATAATCTCCACCCTGCGGTTTTTCTGCCGCCCATCCCCGGTGTCGTTGCCGGCAATCGGCCTGTCCGGGCCAAAGCCGCGATACGACAGCTTTTCGGTCCCGGCTCGCTGCCTCAGGTAACGGGCCACCGTCTCGGCCCGGTCCCGGGACAGGCGCAGGTTATAGTCGGCCCCGCCGGTGGCGTCCGTGTGCCCTTCCACGATGATCTCCCGGTCCGGGTATTTGCCCGCAAGTATTCCCGCTATCCGGTCGAGCGCGGCCCTGCTCTCTTCCCGGAGACCGGCGAAATCGAAATCAAAGAGCACATCGCCCAGCCGGAGCACGAGCCCCCGCTTGTCCGTATCAACGTCGATCCCACTGGGCACCTCCTTTTCAAGCGCGTGCCGATGCTCCTCCTTCTGTTCCCGCGTCACCGGTTTGTACATGCATATCGACGTGTCGATGATCATCCGGAACTCGTTTGCCGTAGGCCTCTTCCCGTCAGAGGGGAAAAAGAATATGATCCGGTATTTTTCTCTCATGCTTACCGGATGGTTGCCGCTGATATCCCAGTACAGCGTGCCCTCGTCCTTGCCCAGTATCTTCACCGGGAAGTCGGCCGGATATTTCCCGCCGGCCAGGTCCATGTTTATGAGAAAATCAAACTGGATCTCGGCGATCCCGGAGTCCCCCTTTTTTTCGAGTTTCTTCAGCCCGTACAGCACCGGAAACGTCAGCTTGAACGGCTTGGAGAAAATATTGAAGACCAGTTCCGCGTCCGCGGACCACGTATCGCCGGCTTTGACATCGCGGCCCGGGAATGCCGGGATGTTTCTCAGGTTCGGCATGTAGTTTTGCTTCGGGACCGTGAAATGCCCCAGCAGTCCGATCTCGAACCCGGAGGTATACTGTTCCTCCAGCCGGAACACGTCCTTCTCCCGGTCACGGCGGTACACGGTGAAGATACCCTGTACCCTGCTGGCACCGTCCCTGGTATCGGTGCAGGTCAGGTCAATGATGTTCCGCTCCTCGTATGTTTTCTCCGGCCTGTCATTGACCAGAAATTTCACCTGCGCGGTCCTGGTCATTTCCATGCGCTCTCCGGCGGGAATTGACCAGGTCAGGGTAACCGCTGCAGCCGGTATTGAATTGCAGGCCAGCAGGAGCGGAAGCACCATGCGGAAATAGTTCATTGCATCACCGGATTGATAATCATGCCGAGTCCCCCTTCATCCCTGTCGAGCGGCATTGAGTTTTCGTTTATTTAGCCAGGGGTACGATATAGGCTGTTCCGTTTTCCCCCTTCCCGCCTTGTGCCACCAGGAAGAGGCGGTACGCTTGCCCGCAGATGTCAAAGGTATCACCCTCGAAGACGGTGATAGAGGCGGCGACGCGGCCTTCCGGCGCGCCCGGCCGCCATATCGCCACCATGATGCTCATCCTGCGTTTCCCGGAAGGGTCTTCGGTCTCGAAGAAGTTGCCGCTTCCCACGCGGCACCCGTTCACGGTCGCGACAGTCGTTTCGCCGAGGACCTCCGCGTTCTCGGGTATCTTCATGTTCCGGCACCCTTCGCAGGAGATCAGCAGGGCCGCAACGGCGGCCAGGAACATCATGATCGTGAAAAACTTGCCGTGGGTCATCACTCCGCCTCCGCCCGCGGAAACAGTGCGGCCGTTCCCGTCACACGTACACCAGCCTGACCTGCGGGCCGGCGTCGGCCTCGAGCTTTTTCTCCGCCTCGTACATGTCCCCGTCCATGGTATAGAGCATTTTCTTTTCGCTTTTTATGACCAGCTTTTTGCCGATCTGATCGAACACGTGGGGGTGGTAGATCGGCTCCCCGGTCTTTATCTTCCAGAGGTTTTTGACGATGTCACCGGGTTGGCAGCCGGCTGATAGCACATGAAAGGTCCCCTCCTTCTCGTAGGCGCGGTACATGGGTTTGAAGCCTATCCCGATGTCATCAACCGTGGTCGCGATGACCGCTATGAAATCATTGTGCGGGACGAGCTTCCCGTCTACCTCTACCCGGCAGTTCAGCCGGTCGAACAGGGAGCCCACGTCGGCCCCGACCGTGACTCCCTTGATCGCTTTCCAGATGGTCTTCATTGCTTTCTTCGGGCCGGTCCCCTCGCCCTTGTAATACTCGTTGAGAAAATTCGCGGTCATCCCGACACCGAAGATGAAACAGTACCGGTCCTCCACCCTGATCGTGTCCCTGACGAAGACGCGGGGGGTCCCGTTCTGCTTCAACAGTGCTATCATCCGCTTCAGAATCTCCTCGGGCTTGCCTTTCAGGTTAATGGTGCGCGGCTGCGTGTTCATGGTGCCGGCCCTGAGGTGAAGGATCGGCGGGATCGGCTCCTTGCCGTATATATTGATAAACCGCGAAAGTATGTGATGATGGCTCCCGTCCCCGCCGCAAACCGCCACGTAGGGGATGCGGAGCTTCCTGAACTCCTTGATGACCGGATCGATTTCCGCGATGCTTTTGGTCACCCTGATGTCTGCGAATCCTTCAGAGATGCCGGTAAAGAATTGAAGCGGATCGATGTTCATTTTTTTCACGACGCGCGCATGTGGATTGATTATGACGCCTACCTTGTTCATGGACACTACCCCGTATGGATTTTCCGGATTTATAAATCCGGAATCAACGGCACGTACCGCAGGGGTAAATAGCAGCATACCCGGCCCCTGCGTGTCAATCCATTTACGCCCCGCGGGGCCTGTCCGGCGTGTTACTCGTCCGTCGTATCGTCTCTCGATTCGTACCACTTTAAAAGTAGGTAGTTGCCGATCCCGATGACGGCCATCAGGACCATGAAGAGCGGGTAGGTATATTTCCAGTTGGAGGGTCCGGTCATCATGCTCCATTCGGACATGCCACCGATGCCCGCGAGCAGGGTCAGGGGCATGAAGATCGTGTTGATGATCGTGAGGCGCCGCACGAAGCGGCTGGTCCGGTTGGCCAGCATGGCCATGCGGTTGTTGGTCATGGACAGGTATATTTCCATGAAGCTCGATATCATCTCCCGGAATATCTCGGCCTCCTCGAAAAATTTCGCCAGGTGGTCGTAGATGTCCCGGAAATCATAGATCGACTGCTCGGTGATGAACGGCGAGTCCTTGCGGCAAATTTTCACCAGAATCTCACGCTCGTGCGTGATGCTCTTCCTGAGCTTCAGGAGGTTCCGGCGCAGGCCCATCAGGTCTTCCGGGCGAAATGTCCTGATATCATACAGGATGTTCTCCTCCATGATATCGAGCTCCTCGCGGATCGATTCCATGGTTTCGAATTTCTGGTCCACGATATGGTCCAGTATCACATGAAGGAGATGGTCGGGGCCCTTCATGACGTTTTCCCTGTCCAGGCCGGCTATCTGTTCAAGGCGGTCAAGGAAGCTGCCGTCCCCATGGAGGTTATGGCTCACCATGACCAGGAAATTTTTTCCCGTGAACAGGTCCACCTCGTCCACGAACAGCTCCCCCGCCTCGAAGTGGAACTTGTTGAACAGGACGAAGGAATTGGTGGGATAGTCCTCGATCTTGGGGATCTGTTCGTCATCCAGGCAATCCTCAATTGCAAGGGGATGCAGGCCCAGCGGCTCAATGAGGGGTGTTATATCCTCCCGGGCAGGGTCGATAAAATTGAGCCATATATAGCCGCCCCCCTTCATCGCTGCCATGGCAGCGCCCAGGTCCGGGAGCACGACCGGGTTGCCGTCCCTCGGAACATGAAAAAAACGCTGCACCGGAGTGTTGTTTCTCATCTGTCTTTCCCCGTTCATTCAATCTCCGCGCCCGCGCTGCCGGCTCATACACCCATGAGAAAACCATACGGCATGCCTGAAATCAAGTGATTTTTCAGGGTAACGGCGCGGAGAGCCCCGAAAAAAATTTTTGACAACCGGACCCGCCTGTCGCACTCTCTGTCCATGGCGTATCTGTTCGAACAGCTCGAGACTCACCGTACCATCACCTGCGAAGAAGACGAATGGCTCCTGTTTCTGGCCGCGGCGCGCAGCAACGGGTGGGACGAGGAAGGCACGCGGTATGATTTCCCCTACCAGGTCGAAGAGGAATTTGATTCCATGACCGATTACCTGTACAACCTCTGGATGATCCTGCACCTGTCGAAGGAAATGTTCGCCTGGGACGGCAACTACACGGAAAAGAAAAACCAGATCGTGTCCGACAGCGACGCGTATTACCTGGCGCAGGCCCTGACCGGCGCCCGGCAGCTGAAGGACAGGGACCTCCTGGAGTTCATGGAGGCGGGGGCGTTCAGGATCTGTGCAACCTGAGCGGCCGCGCTCCGCATGCGGATACGGCGCTACCGGTTGTCAACAACCGTCTTCGTCCTGCCGCCGGCCGCGGCGGCAAGTGAATCCTGTTCCACCAGGGTCACCGTGGTTTTCGCCCCCAGCTCGCGCTCTATGTTCCCGGCAATGCCGTTTTTCAGGGCGAGAACCTTTTTAATCTCGTCGTTGAACATGTTTTCCACAACCTCGATCCTCACCTCCATCATGTCCTCACCGGCGAGGTTATCTATCACGATCTGGAATCGCGGCTCCGCACCCCCCGTGGCCTTCTTTAAAATATCGTTGATCTGGGCGGGAAACAGACTGACACCGTTCACAACGAACATGTCGTCCGTGCGCGCGGTTACGCGCTCCATGCGGAGCGTGGTACGGCCGCAGGGGCAGACTCCTTCCATTATAGAGGACACATCGCCGGTACGATAGCGTATCAGGGGGAACCCCTCCCTGGTTATGGTGGATATGACCAGCTCCCCCTTAGCCCCGGTCGGCAGCGGCTCACCGCTGGCCGGATCGACGATCTCGACGATATAATGGTCCTCGTTGATGTGAAGGCCGTTCTTTTCGCCGCACTCACCGGACACGCCCGGGCCCATCATCTCGTTGACGCCGTAGATGTTGTACGCGGAAAGGCGCAGGCTTTCCTCGATCCTGCTCCTGGTGGCGTCACCCCACGGCTCGGCGCCAAAGAGGCCCATTTTTATATTGAGCTCCTCGGGGTGGATGCCCATTTCCTTAAGGTTGCCGGCCACGCGGAGGGCATAACCCGGCGTCGACAGGAGTACCGTTGTCTTGTAGTCCTTCATCACGTGGATGTCCCGCTGCACGTCGCCCGACTGGGACGACGGGATTACCGATGCGCCCAGCTTTTCCGCCCCGTAGTGTAGGCCCAGGCCGCCGGTAAACATGTTGTAGTCAAACGCGATCTGCACGAAATCGTTCTCCGTCACGCCGGCCGCCGCCAGGACGCGTGCCACCTGCTCGGACCAGTTCAGTATGTCGTTACGGGTATAGCCGATCGCGATCGGCCTCCCGGTCCTGCCTGCCGTGGAATGAATGCGGACTATGTCGCGCAGCGGGACGGCGAACATGTTGTACGGGTAGCTCTTCCGAAGATCTTCCTTGGTGGTAAAGGGCAGCCGCCTGATGTCGGCTATGCTCCTTATTTTTTCGATATCGATCCTGTTTTCATCAAACACATTTTTATAGAACGCGACATTGCGGTAGACGCGGTTCAGGGTGCTCTGCAATCGCTCAATCTGCAGCTGCATCAGGCCCTCGCGCGGCATGCTTTCGTACTTGCTGTTGTAAATCATAGGCCCCCCTTAGCTCTGATCGCTGATACTCTTGTAATCCTTGCCCAGGTACGCCCGCTGAACATCGTTGTTGTTCAGCAGCTCTTCGGCCGTGCCTTCCAGCACGATCTGGCCCGTCTCGATAACATACCCCCGGTCCGCGATGCGGAGCGCCGCCCGGGCGTTCTGCTCAACCAGGAGGATTGTGTTGCCGGCCTCGCGGAGCTTCCGTATCTCCTCGAATATGCCTTTTACGATGATGGGCGCCAGTCCCATGGACGGCTCGTCAAGCATGATCAGCCGCGGCCGCGCCATCAGGGCCCGTCCGATTGCCAGCATCTGCTGCTCGCCCCCTGACAGGGTGCCCCCGAGCTGGGCTGCCCGCTCGCGGAGGCGCGGGAACATCACGTAGATCCCTTCCAGGTCTCCGGCAACCTCGCGCCTGCGTCCGCGCCGGAGCTGCGTGTACGCGCCCAGCATCAGGTTTTCGCGCACGGTCATGGTATCGAAAATCAACCGTCCCTCCGGGACCAGGGAACAGCCGGCCGCGACGATCGTTTCCGGCGAAGCGGCGCTGATCTCGCTTCCGTTGAAGACGATCTCCCCTTCGCGGGCGCGGACCAGGCCGGCCACGGAAGCGAGAAGCGTGCTCTTGCCCGAGCCGTTGCCGCCTATAATGGTCACGATCTCGCCCGGGCTCACGTGCAGGGAAGCGCCCTTGAGGACCCGGAGGCTGCCGAACCCGGCGTTCAGGTTGCGTATCCTAAGCATCTTCCTCTCCCAGGTACACCCGTATCACCTCCGGGTTCCTCTGGATTTCAGAGGGGACGCCTTCGGCTATCTTCTTTCCGGAGGAGAGCACCGTGATTTCGTCGGATATGTTCATGACGAGCGACATGTCATGCTCTATCACGAGGACCGTGACGCCCCGCTCGCGTATCGTCGTAATCATGTCGGATATATGCGCCGTCTCATATATGTTGAGCCCTGCAGCCGGCTCATCGAGAAGGAGGAGGACCGGCTCCGTCGCCAGGGCGCGTGCGAACTCCACGATCCGCTGCTTCCCGAATGGCAGGCTCGATGCCTCCTGTCCGGCAAGGTCGTCGATCCCCAGCAGCTTCAGGATGTCCATCGACTTCTCGCGTATCTCCCGCTCCTCGCGCCGCGCACCGGGCAGCCGCAGCATGGCCTGCACGAACCCGGCGCGGGTTCGAATGTGCCGGCCGATCATGACGTTTTCCAGCACGCTCATGTGCGTGAAGAGCTTGATATTCTGGAACGTGCGCGAGATCCCCCGGCGCGCGATCCGGTAGGGAGGCCGCCCCTGTATGGGCGAGCCGTCGACGGCGACCTCTCCTGAATCCGGGGCGAGCGCGCCCGAAATCAGGTTGAAGAGCGTGGTCTTCCCCGCTCCGTTGGGGCCGATGACCGCCTTGATCATGTTCCTCTCGACCGAGAAGGAGACATCGTCCACCGCGCGCAGGCCGCCGAACGAGCGGCTCAATCCCTGTATGGTAAGGAAGCTCATTCTTCGTTCTTTGCCCCGAACATGGATTTAATCCGCGCCGGCAGACCGGCAAGGCCGCGAAGCGACTCCATTCTCAGGAGGCCCTCCGGCGCGAACATCATGATGCCGATGAGGATGGAGCCGAAGACAAATTCGTCGTAGCTCCCGAAATATCCCCGCAGGGAAAGGTAATTGAGTACGACGCCCATGACAAGGGCGCCCCAGAGGTTTGCCATACCGCCGACGGCCACGATTGCGACGTAGCTCACCGATTTCATTGTTTCCGCCTCCGACGGCCCGATGCCGCCGTTGAAATGCGTGAGAAACACGCCCGCCACGCAGGCGAATACCGCGCTCAGGACGAACACGAGGAGCTTGTAGCGCGCGATATCCACGCCCATTGCGTTGGCCGCCTCCTCGCTCCCGTGGATCGACCGGAGGGCGCGCCCCACGCGGGAATCAACCAGGTTTATCAACAGTACAACGCCGGCCACAACCAGTACCGCGGCGATGTAAAAATTCTCGACCCGCCGCGCGGGATCGCCGCACACGGCCAGCCCGCCGGGTATCGGAAAGGGCGGCAGGTCGGATATCCCGTCCGCTTCGCCGAACAGGCTCGCGCCGAGAACGATCCGGTACACGATGATCCCGAAGCCCAGGGTCGCCATTGCGAGGTAATGGCCTTTCAATTTCAGGATGGGTATGCCGATGAGAAAGGCGACAATGGCGGTTATCACGACCGCTGCAACGAGCGCGGCCCAGGGCGAGAGTACGAGCGTCTCTGCCCCGTACGCGTCCTTTGACACTGCTGCAAGCCCCGCGGCGGCAACCGCCTTCACCACCGGGTTACCCGCCGCCCCGGACAGGTCCAGGGTAGTCAGCACGGCCGAGGTGTAGCCGCCAATGGCAAAAAATGCTGCATGCCCCAGGGATATCTGCCCGGTGTAGCCCATGAGAACCGTGAGACCCAGTATCACCAGTGAATAGTAGGCGGCCATGGTCAGCTGGGTAAGATAAAACTCCCGCCCGATGAGGGAACTCGCCACCTGGAACAGGACGATGCAGCCGACGAGCACCGCGACGGGTATGTATTTTTTTGCATTCATCAGAATTCCTTCAAACCGGCGGCTTCCTTTTTTCCAAAGAGGCCGCTCGGCCGTACGAACAGGATGAGGAGTAGCACGGCAATGGCGATGGCGTCCT
>JAKJGD010000522.1 GCA_022704585.1 Spirochaetota bacterium
AGAAGACCGGGCAAACCTGCTGACCACTGACGGCGCCGCCCTGCGCGGCACGCCCGAGATCAGCGAGTTCAACAGGAGCCCGTGGGAATTCCTCAACCAGGTGAACCCGGTGAACATGCTATTGAACAGCATTGATATTCCGGAGCCGATGCTGGCCGATGAGGTTGATGATCAGCAATCATTCAAGATAAGCGCAACCAGGAGCATTGACGCAACGTGCCATTACGCCAGCAGTACCCCTGTTGCGACCGCGTTCGGAAATAAAACCCTTAGCATATGGGTCGATGACACTCAATGGACAACCACCGGAGAAAAAAACAAAGTCAGCCAGTTCATGGTAAACGCACTGGCAAACAAGTTCCTGAAAGCGGATCCGGACAACGACATTTACGACTGGGTCACGAACATCTACGGCGATGTCGTTTATAACACAGCAGAATGGGGACCCGTATCCGACTCATCGCTATCACCATCAGACCGGGCCATGATGATCGGCGTGGATAACCAGATCACGATCCTCCTCTACGATATCAACTTCGATAATTCCACGACCGGCGGGGTCGTGGGCTACTTCTGGGCCAAGGACAATTTTAAATCATCAGTCATCTCTTATTCCAACGAGCGGATCATGTTCTACATGGACTCGGTATTGTTCGCCACAGTGAAGACTGGCGAAGCTCCCTGGGACATTACGGATTACTGGCCCGAAACCGTCATCTCCATCCTGGGCCACGAGTTCCAGCACATGATCCACTTCTACCAGAAGACCGTGATGCGCTCCTACGGCAACGGGTCCGAGACCTGGCTTGACGAGATGTGCGCCCTTGCAACCGAAGACCTGGTCGCGAACAAGGTCCTGGTAAACGGCCCGCGGGGGGTACAATACGACGTTCCAAGGTGTATAGCATCAATGAGTGATCCTTCTTGGCCAAATATTTCATACGGCAGGCTGCCCCTGTACAACCTGTACAACGACTATTCCCTGACCAAATGGTATTCGGGCGACTATGTGCTGGTGAGCTACGCGGTCAATTACGCGTTCGCGGCCTTCCTTGCGCGCAACTATGGGGGCGCGGAATTGTTCCGCAATATTGTGCAGAATCAGTATATAGACGCAGATGCAATAGAAGATGCATTAGAAAAGTCAGGGTTCCCCGATGTTACCTTCGGCCAGGTGCTCCAAAAGTGGGCGGTTGCAAACCTGCTGTCTGATAAAACCGACACAGACACAGTCAAAAAGTATACGTATAATAACGGTGATGCCGCATTTACGACATTCTCAAGCGAGATCGGTGGCATAACCTATACCCTGGGCTCCATCGATCTCTATAATTATAAGTACCCGAGCGCAACGCCGCAGGTGGGCCCCTACATCCACGACACCATGAAATTCGGACTCATGCCCCAGGCCTCCAACTACTACTACGAGTCAGGCACCGGCCTTACCGGGGAGCTGACCTGGAACATCAAGCTCAAAAGCAGGGTGCGGATGAACGTGGTGGTGAAATAGCCCCTTCCGGGCCGCCCCCGCGCCCAGATTTTTTTATTGACGGGAAACCATTTCTCCGGCATAACCGTGGCAGATTCCCGAAAGAGGTACCCCATGATCGACACCAAGCTCCTTGAGATTCTTGCCTGCCCGGCCTGCCGGGGAGACATCGAATATAATACTAAAGAAGAAAAGATCATCTGCACGGAATGCGGCAGGCGCTACCCGGTACGGGACGGGATACCGGTCATGCTCGTTGATGAGGCGGAGCTGCCCGCGGGGCAGTAATCTCATTGACAAAATACCGGCCGTTTTATTGTTATTAACATCACGGCGAAAACTCCGGCGACCAGTTTTTCCTTCATGCCGCTTCCCCGGTGCTTTCCGGGCGGGCCGGCCATGATGCCCCGTTCCCGCGGGCCTGCCCCGGGACGGCCGCCGGCAGCAGAGGGCCGTAACGATCGAAACCGTAGGGGATACCAGTCATGTTCGATTCAAAATCGCCTGTCGTAAAAATCGTGAGCTACACCATTACCGGCTTTTTCGTGCTCATCATCGTCATTTCCTTCGGCATGCCCGATTTCATATCGCGCATGGGCCTGGACCAGAGCTCCGTGGCCGTTGTCAACGGCGAGAAGGTGGACCGCTACGACTTCCTCCGGTACCGGGACAGCAGGTTCGGCGACATGCGCGGCGACGAGAAGATGGACGCCATGATCCTCTCCTATTACATCAACGACGTCCTCCTGCTGCAGGAGGCGCGCAGGAACGGCTTCTTCGTCACGGACAACGCGATAAAGGAATACATCCTGAACATACCCGGCCTCAGGAACCCGGCCACCGGCACCATCGACAAGGAGCGGCTTGACTTTTTCCTCGAGC
>JAKJGD010000523.1 GCA_022704585.1 Spirochaetota bacterium
TGTTGCCCGGGGCCAGGCTCACTCCGTCCCGCTGCCTCTCCTGACCAGGGTTGCCAGCTCAACCGCCCGCTTCATCATTGCCGATGCCGAGTGAAGGCCGGCGGCGTCCTTTTCGATGCCGTGACGTATTTCCCTGTCGAACAGGCCCGTTCCGCCGGGGCTGGCCACGGCAGAGGCGCCCAGCGGGCTGATGCAGTGGTGCACGCTCACCGGCAGCATTTCGGCCGTCAGGAAGAAGTAGAGGTGCGAGAGGTGCGTGGTCTCGAGGCCGCCGTGGCGCGCCCACGCAACCGCTGCGCTCACGCCCACCTTGTTCTTGAGCCTGCCGCCGGCCACGTTCCCGAACACGAAAACGCGCATGCGGTCGAGCATGGCCGCCATTATCGCGCTGGTGCGCATGAAATACACGGGGCTCGCGAGCACGATGATGTCCGCCGACTCCACCTTGCGGTATATCTCCTGCGCGCCGTCCTGTATGGCGCAGTAGCGCTCGGGCGTCTGTTTTTTAAGGCAGAAGTTGCAGTGCCGGCAATCCTGTATGTCGGTCACGGAGAGATTGACCGTTTCCGCCGAGATGTCCGGACCCCGGACCGCGTCCAGCATCTTGTTCCACAGCAGCTCGACGTTGCCCTCTTTCACCGGGCTGCCCGTAATGCCGAGAATTGACAGTTTCATCGAAAGACCTCTTTCACCGGGATGGCGGCCGGTGCAGGTTTACACCCGTGTGCCGGGCCGGTCAATGATAATATGGCTCTGTTACCGGTAATGTATCGCCACGGGGGGTGCGTCGTGTCGGTCAGGGTGCGGTAAAAATACTCCCCCCATATTTATTACTCGATAAGTTCAGGAATCTGTACTGGTATGGCAGTACGGGGGGATGACAGATCCGGTACGCGGATAGTCCGGGAAGAGCCATGACCGCTGCCAGTAAGAAGGCCATTGATGCCTATTTCATAGGCATTGTCAACCGAAGCCTGTTTTCTGGAGACGTATAATGATTGCGTCAAGGTGTGAAGTCAAGAAGTATATGCGCCAGAGGAGCCGACCGGCATATTCCGGGACGGCGGGCCGCGAGCATGAGAAAATTCCTTGCTATTTATCTATACAGGGACAAGGTGGTCAGGCGGCTCACAAATCTATCCCCCAGGAGTATGCGCTTCCATGCTTCTCATATCCGACATACATTTCGGCGCGACCGTATCGAAAAACGTGCGGCATTTCATTGAAGCGGCGGTGAACCCGGCCATGAACCCGGAGCGCCTTGTCGTTATTGCCGGGGACATGACCCAGCACGCCACGCCGGGGGAATACGAGGAGGCCGGTCAGTTCATCAGCGCGCTCCTCGGCGCGGGCATGCGGCTCGTCCTGACCCCGGGCAACCACGACTTCGGCGACTGGATCGGCGAGTATATTCTCACGAACTGGAAGGCGCGGGAGCGGTACGAGCGGCTCATGGAGCCGGTGCTGTTCCAGGAGGGCGTCCTCGCCCGGGAGGAATGCGACTCCATCGTCCGGTTCGATAACCACCTGTTCGTGTGCCTGAGAAGCACGCACCGCGGCCAGGCCCACAAGCTGGGGCTCGTCGGCATGAACAGGATCAGAAAAAAGCAGGTGGCCTGGGCCGCTGAGCGCCTGTCGTCGATTGACACGCGCGGGTGCCTGCTGCACCTGGTGACGCACCGGAGCCTCTGGCGCGAATCCGGGGACCGGCACGCCGGGATCTATCGCGGCCACTACATCGAGGAGGGCCTCCTCGGGCGGTACCCGTTCCACTCGGTGATCCACGGGCACAACCACCGCTTCCTGTTCGCCTATACCTCGACCCCCCATACCGGCATACCGATCATACGCATGTCCCTGCCCACTATCTCGGACCGGAACCGGAAAAACCGGATCGGGTACGTGCAGTGGGACGCCCCCTACCGGGGCCTGCCTCAGTTTATCACGATTTAAGGAAATGCTTACTGAACGCGGCGGAACAAGATGCAGGAGTTGCACCCGCCGAAGCCGAAGGCATTTTTCAGGACGAACTCCTGGGTAAGCGGGCGCGCGCCTTCGGGCACGCAGTCGATCGGGATTGCCGGGTCGGGCGAGTAGTTGATGGTGGGAAGGAGCATGCCCCGTCTCATGCCCTCGAGCGCGAACACGGATTCTATGCCGCTGGAGGCGCCCATGGCGTGCCCGATCTGCGACTTGTTGGCGGACACGGGCGGGATGGTGCCGCCGAAAACGGCGGAGAGGGCTTCGAACTCGACACTGTCCCCTATCTTTGTCGAGGTGCCGTGCGCGTTAACCGCGGCCACGTCCGCCGGTTTCAAGCCGGCCGCGGCCAGGCTCTCCCCGACGCAGCGGGTGACCGTGGCGGGG
>JAKJGD010000524.1 GCA_022704585.1 Spirochaetota bacterium
CGCGCTGTGTTCCTGCAGATTGTGCCCGACGCCGGGGATATATGCGGTCACCTCTATGCCGTTGGTCAGCCTGACCCGAGCGACCTTCCGCAGGGCGGAATTCGGTTTTTTCGGGGTAAAGGTCATGACCCGTGTGCAGACTCCCCTCTTTTGAGGGCAGCTTGTCAGGGCCGGCGACTTGGTCTTTTTCCGTTTTTGTTCCCGCCCCTGGCGTATTAACTGGTTAATCGTTGGCATTATGACTCCTGTTTACTATCTGATTATAATATCATATATAAGACACGCCATCGCATAATCATGACAATGTAGATGGTATTTGTGAATTATAGACTTTTTTGTCAAGATATTAATCTGATTTTTTAGTTCAAACGCACCGGGCGGTCTATTCCGGCGTCCGGCGCGCTCCCGTATCCCTTATTCCTCCGGCATTGCGATTTCTGCTTCAGCAGCGGCCTGTTCGACTTCCTCAGGCGGAGGCTCATCCAGGTCGCCCGGCTCGTTTTCATATACGCTTATATTGTTGTATATCCGCACGCCGGTGCCGGCGGGTATCAGGTGGCCTATAATGACGTTCTCCTTCAGGCCCCGCAGGTTGTCTACCTTGCCCTTGATGGCGGCGTCGGTCAGTACCCTGGTGGTCTCCTGGAACGAAGCTGCGGAAATGAAGGACTCGGTATTGAGCGCCGCCTTGGTGATACCCATCAGTATCGGTATTGCGGTGGCGGGCTTCCCGCCCTCATTCAGCACACGGTCATTCTCCTCGACGAAGTCGAACTTGTCCACGATCTGCTCGATAACGAACGTGGAGTCGCCCGGATCGGTGACCTTTACCTTGCGGAGCATCTGCCGGACGATGACCTCGATATGCTTGTCATTGATCGAAACGCCCTGGAGCCGGTAGACCTCCTGGATCTCGTTGACCAGGAACTTCTGCAGCTCGCGCGGGCCCTTGATCTTGAGGATTTCGTGCGGGTCCACGGGGCCGTCGTCAATCTGCTCGCCCTTGGCGATGAAGTCGCGGTCCTGTACCCGGAGGAACTTTGAAACCGGGATGGAATATTCTTTGACCGTTCCGTCCTCGCCGGTGACGATGATCTTCCGCTTGTTCTTTACCGTGTCCCCGATCTCGATCGTGCCGTCCAGCTCGGAGAGCGTGGAAGAGTCTTTCGGCGTGCGGGCCTCGAAGAGCTCCGCAACCCGCGGCAGACCGCCGGTGATGTCCTTCGTTTTTTCCGCGCCGCGCGGGATCTTTGCCAGAACCGTACCCGCCGGGACCTTGTCGCCGCTGGCAACCATGAGGTGCGCTCCCTTGGGCAGGAGATACGTGATTTCCTGCTTGGACGGACCCATGATACTTATCCGCGGCTGCAGCTTCTCGGTTTTGTATTCCACGATGACGCGCTTGGTCACGTTCGAGGTGGGATCGAGCTCCTCGCGGAGACTCTTGTTGATCTCGATGTCGACGAATTCGACCTTGCCGCTCACTTCCGTCAGGATCGGCTCGAACCACGGGTCGAAAGCGGCCAGGACCGGGTACTTCGTCACGTCCTTCTCTTTGTCATACTCCTTGTCGTAGAACCGGCCCGGTTTAACGTTGACAACGGTACCCACGTTGATCGGAATGGAGAGAGGGTCGCCCAGTATGTAGACCTTGTTCTTGACCACCTTGACCAGGCCGGAGGTCTTTGCGGTGACGTCCTCGCCGTCCTCGGTCTTCGCGATTACGACGCCGGCGTATACCTTGTCGTTCTCGTTCACGATGAGCTTTGGGTCACCCTTGAGCTGTATCTCGGTTATCACACGCTGCACGACAAGGTAGCCGCGCCGGACGGAGATGATCTTGCTTTCGTCCGTCTTGATGGTTTTCGATGTTATCTCTTTTACGAACACCGGATAGTTGAGCCTGATCTCGCTCTCCTCCACCGCGCGGGACGCGATGCCCCCGATGTGGAAGGTACGCATGGTCAGCTGCGTGCCCGGCTGTCCGATCGACTGGGCGGCGATGATGCCGACCGCCTCGCCGATGTCGACGTGCCGCGCCGTCGCCAGGTTGCGGCCGTAACATTTCCCGCAGACGCCGTGCTTGGCCTCGCAGGTGAGCACCGAGCGGATCTCGATCGAATCGATATTGAGCACGTCGATCATCTCCGCGATGTTCTCGGTGACGATATCGTCGGCCGTGCAGATGACATCGCCGGTGACCGGGTGCAGGAGGTCGTAGAGGAGCGTCCGGCCCAGCGCGCGGTCGCCCAGTGACTCGATCACATCGTCGCCCTCCTTGATGGCGTAGATGTCAATGCCAATCGTTGTGCCGCAGTCTTCCATGGAGATGGTCACGTCCTGCGCGATGTCGACGAGCCAGCGGG
>JAKJGD010000021.1 GCA_022704585.1 Spirochaetota bacterium
TCCAGTAGGGAACGAGCGGATGGGTTTCATAGATGCCGTACTTGCGGACGATGTATATCATGATGATGATGACGATCGAGACCATCTGGAAGGCGGTCTTCACCTTGCCGAACCTGCTGGTACGGAGCGTCTCGCCGCGCCGGATCGCCAGGTAGCGCATGAAGGTGATGAGCACGTCGCGGCCGATGATCACCGCGATCATCCAGAAGTCGTATATCTTCACATAACGGTTCAGGACCATGAGGGCGGCAAGCACCGATATGACCAGGAACTTGTCCGCGAGCGGATCGATGAATATGCCGAATTCCGACTCCTGCTTGAGCTTTCGGGCGCTCCACCCGTCAAGCAGGTCCGTGAGCGATGCCGCCGCGAAAAGGATCAGGGCAAGCCACCATGACTTGACGTAGAGCAGATAGACAAGGAGGGGGATCAGCACTATCCGCGAGAGCGAGAGAAGGTTCGGGATCGTGAAGCTGAATTTCGGCATGCTCATGCGAGCTCCCCCTGCAGGTCATACTCTGTGGCGCCGGTTATGCGCGCCGTCACAATCGACTTAATCCCGGCGCTCCTTCCGGTCAAGTAAAAAATACCGTCCACCTCCGGCGCGTCATGCTCGGTTCTGCCGGCCCAAGTCTCGCCGTCGACTCGCTCCTCGACCAGCACGCGGACCTTCCCGCCGATCATGGCCTCCAGCTTTTCAGCGGAAATGGCGCGCTGCAGCTCCATCAGGCGGTCGTACCGTGCTGACTTGACCGGCTCCGGCACGGTGTCGCCCAGCTCCCACGCGCGCGTTCCCTCTTCCGGCGAATAGGTGAACGCTCCGACCCGGTCCAGGCGCATCTTCTCCACGAAGTCCATGAGCCCGGCAAAATCCTCGTCCGTCTCGCCCGGGTACCCCACCATGAAGGTCGAGCGGACCCGGATGCGCGGCACCCGCGCCCGCAGCGTTTCGATGAGCGCGCCATAAGCTTCCGCGTCGCCGGCGCGCCCCATCGAGCGGAGGATGCGGCCGCTCGCGTGCTGGAGCGGCATGTCAATGTAGGGCACGATCTTCCCGCCGCGCGCCAGCAGGTCGATGATGCCGTCGTCCAGGTGGTCCGGGTGGCAGTACATCAGGCGGACCCACTCGATGCCGTCCACCCCGGCGAGCATGCCCGCGAGCCCGGCCAGTCCGGTGCCGCCGGAGCGGTACGCGGCAATGTCCTGCGCGACCACGACGAGCTCCTTCACTCCCCGCCCGGCAGCGCGGCGCGCCTCGTCGAGGATGAGCTCCGGCGGCGCGGGCACGTGCGCTCCCCGGATAAGCGGGATGGCGCAATAGGAGCAGTTGTTGGAGCAGCCTTCCGAAATCTTGATGTAACAGTACGAGAGCCCGGCCTGGAGCGGCTCGCGCGCCGCGCGGATGGGACCGGCCGAGATGCCGAAACGGCGGCCCATGCCGGCGACGAAGCCGCCCGTGAGCCGGTGAATATAGCCGATCTCGGGGATATCCCCTGCCAGGGCTTCCGGATAGCGTCCGGAGAGGCACCCGGCAACCGCCACCTTCCGGCCGAAGTCCTTCAACACGCGCGTGCCGCCGTCCAGGAAAGGCTTCGGGTTCGGGCCCGCTTCCCGCTCCTGCTGGTCCAGCGCGTCGAAGATCACCCCGATCGACTCTTCCTTGGCCGCGGTAATGAAACCGCACGTGTTCACGATAATGATATCGGCCCGCTCCGGGCCGTCGGCGCGCATGTAGCCCGCGCCCGCAAGCTCGCCGTTCAGGCGCTCGGAATCCACCAGGTTCTTGGAACAGCCGAGGGAGATTATGTAGTAGGATATGTCGGTAGAAAAGAACACGTATCGAAACCTCTAAACGTCCCCCTGCGAATTATTGCTCATTCGTGCTTTAAACATCCCCGGTTGATTCAGTTCAACCTGCCGAGAACGCCGAAAGCAAGATACCCCTCAACCGCGTTTACCTTCCCGGCAGGCGGGTTCCCCTCAAGCGGTTTCAGTGACCTGGTGAGATAGCCCCTGCATCCCGCTTCGATGGACAGCGTCACTCCGCCGGACAGGTTTACGTTCGTCCCGAGGGCGATCCCGCCGACGCCTCCAAACATCTGGTACTTCCGCTGGTACGATACGGGAAGAGCAAAGAGGAGTGGAGTCATAATTACGTCATGCGTTACACGAGATTCTTTGCCCCACCAGTAATTGATCCCGAGTTGCGGGCCGAGCCACAGCTTGATCGTTTCATTCCTGAAAAGACGGAACCCGAACGTGTTGATGAAATTCACCCTGTTTAAATCGATCCTGTTGGCTGCATGGACATTCGCGCGGTCATACCCGATGTTCAGCCTGTAATTGAAGATGCCATCGGAATCGGGATCGGTATCCACCATGAGCCCTGCGCCGCAGGCAACCGATCCGCTTGCTTTCATATACCGGTGTTTCAGGCCATAATAATCCGCGACTTGCAGCGCCCCGGATTGATGCCAGGTTTTTCCGCCCGAGCCGTTGATATATGCGCCCAGTCCCACCGGATATGCGGGCCTCTGATATCCCAGGCAGATCAGGGCGAATGCAACGGCAATAATGTACCATGTTTTATTCATGCGCGTTTCTCCATAGTATGAATATTCATATCGTGCGTTCTCCCATGGGACGCAATGGGCATTAGCGGACCAGCATGGGGCATTGAAATAAATTTTTCAAGACAAAAAACGCCGAACAGGGCCGTTACCGATGATGGCGCAATTCAATGGCAATTGTACCGGTCAATTTTTTGCACCCTTCCCGGCCTGCCTGAAAAAAAGCGCTGGACAGAGGGTTTAAAATATAAAAACCTAAAAAACTGCTCCTTCTATAAAATTAGCCCATGCGAACTGATATGGAACAGCTGGCCCATCGTATCGAAATAAAAAAATAGTGGATCGGGGGGGCTTGAAACGTACATTCAACGGCTTTCAAAAAGTAACCGAACCAGAGCCATGAAACAGTTTTTACGATGCATCGTGACATTGCTTGCATTGTGCCAGGCATACCCCCTGTCGGCGGCCCTCATCGACCTTAACCGTGAAACGATCTATGCGAGGAAAGGCTTTGATGAGGCATGGACACGGGAGGTCCCTGCGCCAACCGACAGTGTCTGGCTTGCCATACCAGGCGTTAAAACCGCTGAACGGCAGGTCGTTCTTAAAGACCTTCCCCTGCATAATATGCCCCGGCGTCCCGTGTTTTCCCTTAAAGAGTACGCGCCGGAAAATTTCACTTTCCTTACCGAATTCAAACTCATGGAGAAGGATCCAGCCCTGGAGGGCCTCCTGGGTGTTTATTTCGCCAACATCGGTGAGAACTGGTCCGTATACCTCAACGGACGCCTGCTGAAGTCAGAGATACATGAGAACGGCAGGGGGATGATTCTTGAGTTCCGGCACCACAGGGAAGTTCTCATTCCCATCGATCCTCGAATCCTGAGAACGGGGAGCAACATCCTGGCGGTCCGGATTTTCAGCGACCCGACCAACATAGATTCCGGGTTCCATCGCAGCACCCCGTTCGTCATAGACGCACTGCCGCGGCTCGAGGAGCTGCGATCCGAGCAGACCTCCATGATCCTTATCTTTCTCTACCTGTTCTTCGGCGTGTACCACATGTTCATTTACATCAGGAGAAGAGTTGAAAAATACAACCTCTTCTACGCCCTTTTCTCGGTGTTCCTGTTCGCGTACTTCATGAGCCGGACCCATGGAATTTACGCCGTAATTCCGGATTCCACGATCCTGCACCGCATTGAATACTGCTCGCTCTATGCGCTGGTGCCGCTTTTCGGCGTATTCGTTGACCTCCTGCTCACTGCTTCCATCTCCCGGCTGACGAAGCTGTATGCCGCCCTGTATGCGCTTCTCATCCTTGTGACAATAACGCCCGTCTCCAATCCTTTCGCTATCGACGTGCTCCGGGTATGGCAATTTTCGGTTATCATTCCCGTCTTCTATTACCCCATTATCAGGATCGGTCGTCCGGTGCTCGCTTCTTTCAGAACAATGCATGCAAGATTCCACAATATCCCGTTCCCCTCCCGCGCCACCCGGGCGCTCGGCAGAGTACTGGCCTCTTCCACGGCGGGGAACCTCATGCTGGGGACACTCATCGTGGTCGCATGCATGGTCTTCGACATTGCCGATTCGCTGTTCTGGTCCTACGACTATGTCGTCACGACCTACGGCTTTTTCGTGTTCACCATGGGAATCGCGCTTATACTCACGAACCGTTTCCTGGCTTTGCACAGGGAGCTGGAAAAGGACAACGAAATCGCCGCCAGGGAAATGGCACTGGCGGCCCACGTACAGAAAATGCTGCTCGCATCTCCTCCGGCGGACATCGACCGGTGGGATATAGCGGTTACTTTCAGGCCAAAGTACGGCGCAGCGGGCGATTCTTATGACTTTTATTACACCGAAAACAACCTGGACGGTATCGCCCTGTTTGACGTTTCAGGCCACGGTGTGTCATCCGCCCTTATAACCATGATGATCAAGCCCGTAACAATGAGAGCATTCAAGTCCCTTCATGGGGAAAGCCTCGATGCGATTATTAATAATGTAAACAGGCAGGTGACCAGGGACCTCGTCCAGCTCAATACCTATGTGACCTGCGTCCTTCTTCGCATCAGGGAGAACGTCGCGGAATACGTGAATGCCGGACATCCCGATATACTGCTCCGGGATGGCGGGACGAGGGAGGTGCAAATAATTGACGAGGGCGGAATTGACTTCAGGGGTGAGCCGCTGGGGTTGGGCTTCAACAAGGTCAATCCGTCGATGATCCGCTTCACGATCGGGCAGAACGATGCATTGCTCCTGTTTACCGATTGTCTTATAGAATCAAGGAACCGCAGGAAGGAGAGGTACGGCATAAGGCGTGTCATGGACTCGCTGGGTGCGGCTCCCGCAGGCCCGGCCTCGGCCATACTCGATTTCATCCTCTATCAGTTTTATTCCTTTACCGCTGGAAGCGACCTGAAAGACGACCTCACTGTCATAGTTGCAAAAAAGTGCGGCTGATGCCTACCAGTCCTTGACCACGATGTGGTACAGGTTCGGGTTCTGGACGTCCTTCTTCCAGGTGACGACCTTGTTCGCGACCTGGCCGGCCGCGCCGAAGGAGAAGTCCTTGCCGTTGATGCGGGCCTTGATCCCGCCGGCGTTCCCGATCTTGATCTGGATGTACTCGGTGGCTTCCCAGCGCTCCACCTGGCCCTGGGGTATGAAGCCCCGCACCTTGCGGACGCCGTCAAGATACAGCTCGATGAAGGATTTCTGCACGAACTCGGCCTCGAACACGATCTTCAGGCTCTGGCGGCTCTGCGCCTCGACGCTGGTGCTATCGACCCGCGGCGCGTTATCCTCGACCTTCGCGACCTTGTCCCTGCCCTCTTCAGCCTCCTTTTTCTCGCCCAGCATGACCATGATCTTGGCGCGGTTCTCGGTAAGTCCTTTCAGCGTTATAGTCACATCGCGCGGGCAGCCCTCGATGACCAGGGTCCGCGGCTCATCCAGCTTGAATTTCTCTATTTTCTTGCCCGGAAGGAGCTCCAGGGAGACGGCGTCACCGGTGATGCTCTTTAAAAGAAAGACCACTTCCTTGTTATCGACCAGGAACTGGACCGCTTCGTTCTTATAGACAAGAATAAATCCCTTGTTGTTGGCAAGCTGGAGGCTGCGGAGATTGTCAATCTCGTGCTCCTTGTCCTTGACATACTCTTCTTTTATAGCGTCGGTAGAATCGTTGCCGGAGACATCGACGTCCGAGGTGACAAGGCTCTTTATGCCCCAGATGACCAGTATCAGGGCCAGAGCCCCTCCGGAGATCATCAGCATGCTCCGGTGCTTGTTCATGAAAGACGACATGGCAAGGTTGATGTTCGATTTCGTCGGCTTGGTGAGCTCTTCAAGGGGCGTGGCGCTCTCGCCGATCTTGTAGCCTTTGTACGCCTGTACAATGCCTTCAACGTCGAGCTTCAGGAACTCCGCGTAGGTTCTTAAAAAGCCGATAAGATAGGTTTCGCTCGGGAATCGATCAAACTTCTCTTCTTCGAGGGCCTGGAGGTATAACGGGCTTATATTGGTCTCTTTGACCACTTCTTTTATGGTGATTTTCCTGGCTTCCCTGGCCTGCCGTAACTTTTCGCCGATGCTTTCCAAGGTCTACTCCTCTGATATCATTGGGTTTTTTATGACGCGCGCCCGCGCCGGAATGTCAAACTTGAATACGCCGTTTGGAATTGAAATGTTGGTCTTCAGGTTGGAGAACCTGATGTCGACCTTCTTGCCGGTGGAGGTTTCGCCCTGCGCCCGGATGATGAAATACCGCTCCGTGACCCAGAGCTTCATTGTGCGGAACCCGCTCCTGCTCTCTTTCTGCTTGAGTATCAGGGTATACCGTTTCGTGCCGTCTTCCTGCGGCTCGGGTTGTTCCTTGGAGGCGAAACGGTAGTGGTACTTGGAGAACATCCAGGTCAGGCCGCTTTTCGTGCCGGAGGAGAACATCCTGTTGTCGGAATTGAGGTCCTGCTCCGCAACCACGTTCATTGAAGGGATGTATATCCACATCATTTTGCCGTTGGAGACGATTTTCTGCCCGTGAGGCTGGCTGAATTCTATGCACAGCTTGTTATCGGCTTTATACTTGATTATGCCGCCTTGCTGCGTGGTTTTACCCATTTTCTCGGAAACAATGGTGAAATCGGCCTGATAGGTATCCATTTTCCCGAAGCTCGACTTTATATTGTCAACGATATCGCTGACCGTCGTGAAATCGAACTTAAAGGCGTACACGCCCGTGGCCGCTGCCAGAATAATGCCGCTGATAAAACCCAAAACTGCGGCTTTGCCGGTAAATTTCATATTATATTAAACCTGGTGGTTACTGATAAGACTTTTTTAAACAATTTTGGGGTCAATTAATATAATCGCGCCTATAAAAGTCAATCTTAAAAAAAATATTATAATTAAGGAAGAAGCCGCACTCAGGTATCACCCCGAAGCATCCGCCGGCTTCGCTGCTCCCGATTTGCTACTCGCCTGTTGTTTCAGGGAGAAGCCGGCTTGATTGCCGACCAGTTGCCTCAATCCGCTGGAACCTTCACGATTCCATGATGCGTTGTCACGCGGCGGACTTGCGCCAGGATCGCAAACCGTCCGGTTCTCCCGTATACGCGGGAATACGAACGTTTCAGCCCCGGGCTTTTTAGCGCGCGGTGTTCATCGGCCAATCCGGTGACACTGCACGACATAACGGCAGTGCTGCAGGCAATTACATCGAACGAATTATCAGCTCAAAAATAATTTTATGTCGAAATGACGTTTTGGACACGCGTGACAGGACATAACAGATTTTTTTTCAGAAATATTCTTCCACAAAAATTTTTTTCGATTAAAAATGCTGGACAAATAAATTAATGGTTGTAGAGTTGCAAAGGATCAGACACGCACCCATCAACACACGACAGGACCGCACATGAAAGCCATATATATCGGGAACAAGAAATTCAGGGAAATCGATCTTCTCGACCTGAAACGGGACGAGGACTATATCCGCCTGATAGACGAGTACTCGCTGATGGAATCTCCCATAATCTACTTTTCAGCCGGCGACGCGAAAATAAAAGAGATACTCATTAAAAAAGACCCGAGTTTCTCAGCGTAACGACGCATCACGATTGAATCCATGAACAGGAGCGGCCCACGGGCCGCTTTTTCAGTCTTCGAGGATTTTCAGCGCGACGCTGATCGAAGAATCGACGTAGAGGAGCCCGTACCTGCCGTTGTTCGCGGAGCCGGGATTGAAGAGGACCGGCTTCGTACCGCCGTGATACGATGCGTGCGTGTGGCCGAAGAGCACGATGTCCGCGTTTCTGCTCCTCCCTTCCCGCTCGATCGCCTGGTACCCGTAATTCACGTGGAACTGGTCGCCGTGCGCCGCCATCACCGTCACCGTGCCGACCTGCATGACGACGAGCCGCTCCGCGTCCAGGTTCCGCGCCATGTCGACGTTGCCGCACACGCGGACGACCGCCGCACCGGCAGGAACCTCGACATGTGCGAGATCGCCCGCCCCGTCGCCGCAGTGAAAAAGATAATCGAACGGGCTCTCGCGCCTGACGATTCGGCCAAGACGGACAGTGTTCCCGTGCGTATCGGAGACGACGAGGATTTTCAGCATTGATCAGGCCAGGTCGACAAGCAGCATGGTGCAGTCGTCGCTTACCACCACATCGCCGCCGGTGAGGTACTTCTGGATCATTTTAAACTTTTCGGCCGGGGTCCTGCCGCGGGTCGTCAGGACATCCTCGAGCATGGCCTGCCCGACAGGCTTGTCGCTGCCGTCCACGACATCAAGGATGCCGTCCGTGTACACGAGTATGCTCGCGTTTCCCTCCATGGGGACGCGGTGCGTCTCGTACTGCGCGTCCGCTATGGGACCAAGGAACGAGTCATTGCCCTCCAGCTGTATGTAACCGCCGCTTTGAAGATAATAGGGCTTGGGATGGCCGGCGTTCGAGTACAGGAGGACGGGCTCGTTCGGGTCAAACATGCCGCAGAAGGCGGTCACGAACGACTCTATGGGAATGTTTCCCGACAGCTCCTGGTTCATGATGGTCAGCAGCTCGCCGGGATCGGCAGTTTTCTGCAGCGCGTTGCGAAAGACCATCTTCACGATGGCCGTATACAGGGCCGCGGAAATGCTGTGGCCCGATACGTCGGCGACGAAGAACATGATCCGGTCGTCCCGGAACATGACGTAGTCGTACAGGTCACCGCCAATGTCCGATAGGGGCAAAGACCAGGTATGGACATTCACGCGGTCGGTTTTCACGCTCGGCTCGGGGAACAGGTATTTCTGGAGCTTCCGGGCCATGAGCAGCTCGACGCGTATGAACTCGTTAAAATTGATCATTTCGCCTATTTTCAGGCCGTTTTCCACCCGTTTGAGCATAACCTCGGTCTGCTCGGGCTTCCGGATGAAATCATACACGCCCAGCTTGTAGCTCTCGATAATATTCTCGGGGTTGGCGTCTCCGGAAATCATGAGGACCGGTACGTGCGTTATGTCGTTTTTCCGAACCGCGCGGAGAAAGCTGAGCCCGTCCATCTCGGGCATGTTCCTGTCGAGCATGATGAGGTCAACGGAAACGGAGTCCAGCTTATCAAGGGCTTCTTTTCCGTTTGATGCGGCGACGACGTCATACCCGGAACCGTTCAGTATCCGGAGGAGGAGCTTTCGTACCGGCTCCTCGTCATCGATGACAAGTATTTTTTTCTTCATTTTTTACATCTGACTGAAGCAAGCACGAGCAGGGGCGCCCGGTGCCTCGTTACGATGATTGCTTTGCGGCCGACATCCGCTCCTGGATGAACAGCCCCCAGAACAGAAGCGATAGCATCATGAAAAAAACCATGGTGTTTCTGCCCAGGCCGGACCCCTTTTTTCTCCGGTCCAGCAGCAGGTCCAGGTACGCGACCCGGCTATCGTCTATCTCTTCGCCGGAGTAGATCTGCTTGTCGAAGAAAGCGAGCGAATTCTTGACGGACATGCCCTCGGCGTCGAAATTGCTGTACCCGGCGAACAGCTGAGGTTCCCTCAGGATAATATAGGCCTGCTTGTAATGTGCGCCGGCCGATTCCGCGGGCCGGAGCAGCCGCTCCACCTTCGGCTCGACGAACAGGATGGAATAGAACGAGACAGCCCCGAACACCAGGCTGACAACCAGCGTGGTTATTGCGCCGGCCAGGTATATCCTGCTGTCATTGATTTTTTTCATTCAAACGTTCCTTTAAGAGGTCGATGATGTCTTTCTTCGCGTACCCGTTGATCTCGAACCCGATGGTGCTGTCATCCATGAAGGTGCGCTCAAGGAGCTTCTCGCTCTGGAGCTTCTCCCTGTCTGATCCGAGCAGCTTCACCAGCGGCATTATCTCGTTTTCCGCAAAGGTCTTCTCGATATCGATGAGGCCGGTATCGAAGGGAAGGATGACCGGCACCACAAACGGCAAAGTCATCACCCGTGGGGACTTGCTTCCCGCGGCCTTGAAATAGACACTGCCCTTCACATCAAGAAGCGCGGTGCTGTTGTTCTCGTTCTGCAGGCCGGTATTCAGCGTAAGCCGGTACATTTCCCTGTTGTCGACCAGCGCGGGCTCGATTTTCAGCATCGGCGACACCAGCTTCTCGGGGAGCTTTGCGCAGCCGGTCGCCGCCAGGCAGACGGCGAGAACGACGGCGGACGCTTTCAGTGATATGATCATTCCATTCTTCATACGCTTTTCATACAGGATAAGCTAATTTAGTCAAGAAAAATATCCGGCCGCCTCCCAAAATACCCCCCCCCGCGTGCAGCGAAGAGGCGTCCTGACCGGTGCGCAATAAATACTTGACATGCCGGCCTTTCCGCCCGCACCGTAGCAGGCGCCGGCACTCAGCCGGCGTTATCATTCGCGAGGTGACCTCTATGAACATAACCGGTAAAAAAACTGTCGCATATTCCACGATCCTCATGCTGCTCGTCTCATTTTCCTACTGCGGGCAGAAGGACGGGGGGATCGCGAAAGCCGGAGAGTCGCTGAAGATCAGCGAGACAGCCCTGCTCTTCGCCGGTAAAGAGCTCCCGAAAGAATCTGCGCTCTACCCGTTCACGCAGTCGGCATACTATAAAACGTACGGCCGGCAGATGGCATCGTCCTGGGACATGATGCAGAAGCCGAACCAGAAGAAGATCACCGACTGGTGGAGCGCCCACCGGCCGTCCCGGTCCTGGACCAACGTGCTCTATCCCTTCAGCGGGCCGGACATCATGAACGCCCTGACCTTCTTCCCCGACGCGGAATCGATCATCATGTTCGGGCTGGAGCCGCCGGGAGTCATTCCGGACCCGCATTCGATGGACGCGGCCGCGATCACGCAGGGGCTGAACGGCCTCCGCGGCTCCCTCAACGATATTTTGCACATGAACTTCTTCAAGACCGAGGGAATGGCGGCCGAGATGAGCAACAGGTCGTTCAACAGCATCGCCGGCATCATCATGTACTTCCTGGCCACCAACGGCTACACCGTGACGAACGCGCGGAAGATCGCAATCGACGCGGACGGCAGGGTGGTCC
>JAKJGD010000525.1 GCA_022704585.1 Spirochaetota bacterium
GTTCGCGGTGGGATATATATCGCAGTCAATGTCGCCGTAGAAAAAGTCGCGCGGGATGTTGAGCTGCGCCGGCCCGCACAGGAGCTTGGCCATGTAGAAGCAGCGCCGCGTCAGCTCCGCCATCCGCTCGGGACGGTTCACCCTCACCTGGTACTTGGTGCACTTCTCGAACCAGGGCATCTGGTCCAGCTCCTGGAACCCGCCGGTGCCGATGCCCATGCTACCGGTTTCCGGAGTGATGGCGATCACGGGAGAGTGGGCCCAGAAAGCGGCGGTCACGGCCGAGATGAAGTTGGCGGCACCCGGACCGTTCTGGCCGATACAGCACTGGGGACGGCCCGAGACGCGGGCGTACCCGTCCGCGGCGTGTGCTGCCGCCTGCTCGTGCGCGACCGATATGAACCGGATTCCCGCGGCCGGGAACAGGTCCAGCGCGTCCATGTACGCGCTGCCGACGATCCCGAATATATCGCGGATTCCTTCGGCAACAAGGGTCTCAACAAAGGCTTCAGAGGGTGTCATTTTTGTCATGGCGGATACTCCAGGCAGGAATTATTGAATAATATTCAATATGTGAACTATATTCATTAAGCATTTCCCCTGTCAATGATTTTTTCTTATTTAAAAATAGTTTGATTTTTTTCATCAATTGGGGGCCTATGTCATCAATTATTGAGCGTGCTTCACGGCGGACCATCGCGGGGATAGGGCTGTTTTTCCATGAAAATTGATATTTATAAACTGCACAAGCTCTATGACACGTACCATGACGAGGTCACCTGCCACCTGTACTCGGACGTGGTCGTGGGCGGGAAAAAGCTGAAAGCCGGGTCCGAGCTCCTCCTCTACGATATCGTCCAGCTGAAAAAATCGCGGATCTTCGAGGTCGAGGTGGTCTTCAACGTCACCCTGTACGAGTACCTGAACAGGGAGTATCCCGTGGAATACCGGCGGCCGGTGATGTGGCTCGATTACAGCGAGCTGGACCGGCACCTGGAAGAGCTCGAAGCGGCGAACGCCCAGACCAAGCGGAAGCGCTTCCTCACCGTTATCGGCGACGTGTACCGGGGCGACGTCAAGTCCGGCCAGAGCATGGCCGTACTCAAGCACGGCGACCGTCTCGACTACAGTAAGTGGCGGGTAAACAAGATGTACGTGGACACCGGCCAGAAGTTCTTCCTCCGCACGTCCGAGACCGGCATTATTCAGTTCGGGGCGCTGAAGGCGGAAGAATACGCGGACGAGACCGACGGGTTCCGCAAGAAGCTCGACCTGATGGGCTCCATGCTGGCGCACCGTTCCGACAAGAAATTCGAGATAGCGCCGGACTTCATCCCGAACAAGGACCTGCGCATCGTCGCCCTCCCGGGCCAGCTCCTCGAGGAATACATCAACACGAACGCCCGGCTCATCGTCATCGACGAGACGCTCTCCCCGGCGCAGAAGGAAGCGCTCATCCAGGTGAAGAATTACGATCCCTTCCTCAGGTTGATGCTCTCGCCCCCCCTCACCGCGCAGAACATCGAGCACGTCCTGCTGCAGGTCAAGATGATGTACAACACCGAGCGCTGGAAAAAGAAGTAGGCCGACGCCGTCAGAGCAGGTCCGAGGCGATCTCGGCGAGCTGGGAGCGCTCGCCCTTCTCAAGGGTTATGTGAGCGTAGATGTCCTGCCCCTTCATCTTGTCGATCAGATACGTGAGGCCGTTTGAGCGCGAGTCCAGGTAGGGCGTGTCGATCTGGTACGGATCGCCCGTGAACACGATCTTGGTCCCCTCGCCCGCGCGCGTAATGATGGTCTTGACCTCGTGCGGGGTCAGGTTCTGCGCCTCGTCCACGATGAAGTAGACCTTCGAGAGGCTCCGGCCGCGGATGTAGGCGAGCGCCATGATCAGGAGCTTCTCGTTGTTGACCATGTCCGAGATGCGCCGGTAGTCCTGCGAGTCCTCGTCGAACTGGTTCTTGATCACGGAGAGGTTGTCGAACAGGGGCTGCATGTAGGGGTCGAGTTTGCTCTTGATGTCGCCGGGGAGGTACCCGATGTCCCGGTTCGAGAGCGGGATGATCGGCCGCGCCAGCAGTATCTGCTTGTAATTGTTCCGCCGCTCCAGCGCGGCGGCCAGGGCCATGAGCGTCTTGCCGGTGCCGGACTTGCCGGAGAGCGTCACGAGCTTGATGTCGTTGTTCATGAGCGCGTCAAGCGAAAAGGTCTGCTCCGCGTTCCGCGGCTGGATCCCGTACGCGCGCTTCTTCTCCACGAGCCGGAGGCTGGCATGGTCCTTCTGGAACGCGGTGAGCGCGCTCTTGGTGCCGTTCCGCACGATGAAATATTCGTTCGGCCGCGGATCAAGCCCTCC
>JAKJGD010000526.1 GCA_022704585.1 Spirochaetota bacterium
CGGCAAGAAAGAGCCGGAAATAATCTACCGCGAGGAGGAGAAAACGGCCTGACGCATGATGACGCCGCCTCACCCGGGGCGGCGGGTTTTTGTATCATCATGCGACATTCGGTTTCTAATTTACCAGAGAGGGCTCCCGCACCAGGCGTGCGGCGGGGGCCCCGGAAAGGGTTGCCATGAGAAAGACTGTAGATTTTACCAAGAATTATCCCCTTCTTCCGCTTCGTGACGTCGTTGTGTTCCCGCATATGGTCATCCCCCTCTTCGTAGGGCGCGAGAAGTCGGTCAAGGCCCTTGATAGCGCGATGAAGGGCGACCGCCTTATAGTGCTGGCGACGCAGCGTGACGCCCATGTCTCCGTGCCGGAGAAGGAAGACCTGTACGAAGTGGGCACAATGGCGGAGATCCTTCAGCTCCTGAAGCTGCCTGACGGCACCATCAAGGTGCTTGTCGAAGGCATAACGCGGGTGTACCTCTCCGAATTCATCAGCGGTGATGAGACCGTCGATGTAACCGTGCGCGACATCGAGCGTGAATCCGAGTCGGGCACCGACACCCAGGCGATCAAGAAGGCGCTCCTCGATACATTCGAAAAATACGTCAAGCTGAACAAAAAGGTGCCGCGGGAGGCGTTCACCTCCGCCGAGAGCATAGACGGCCTGTCGCACCTCTCCGACGTGATCGCGTCCCATGTGGAGATGAAGATATCCTACAAGCAGACGATCCTCGACACGGGGAACCCGGCCGAGCGCATTCAGAAGCTGATCGAGTTCATCAACGGCGAGATCGAGGTCATGTATATCGAGAAGAAGATACAGGGCCAGGTCCGCAAGCAGATGGAGAAGACCCAGAAGGAATACTACCTCAACGAACAGATGAAGGTCATCAAGAAGGAGCTCGGGCAGGGGGACGGCGAGGTCGACGAGATCGAAGAGCTTAAAAAATCGATCGAAGAAGCCAGCATGAGCCCCGAGGCCCAGGCCAAGGCTCTCCAGGAGGTGAAGCGCCTGGAGAAGATGCCTCCCATGTCCGCGGAATCCGCGGTCGTGAGGAACTACATCGAATGGCTCCGCGATGTCCCCTGGCACAAAAAGACGAAAGACAATCGCGATATAGAACACGCACTGGACATACTGAACGAAGACCACTACGGACTCGATGACGTGAAGGAGCGGATCATCGAGTATATTGCCGTCCGGCAGCTCTCGAAGAAGCTGAAAGGCCCGATCCTCTGCTTCGTCGGCCCTCCGGGCGTAGGCAAGACCTCCCTGGGCAAGTCGGTGGCACGCGCGCTGGGGCGCAAGTTCGTGCGCATGTCCCTCGGCGGGGTCAGGGACGAGGCCGAAATCCGCGGACACCGGCGTACCTACGTGGGCGCGCTGCCGGGCAGGATCATCCAGCTCATGAAGAAAGCGGGCACCGTGAACCCGCTGATTCTACTGGATGAAGTGGATAAGATGTCCATGGATTTCCGGGGCGATCCGTCTTCGGCCCTCCTCGAGGTGCTGGACCCGGAGCAGAATAACTCCTTTGTCGACCACTACATGGAAGTCAACTACGACCTGAGCCAGGTGATGTTTATCACCACGGCTAACGTGCAGCACAAGATACCGGCGCCTCTCCTGGACCGGATGGAACTGATCGAGATATCGAGCTACACGGAGCCGGAAAAGCTCAACATTGCGATCAATTTTCTGCTGGCCAAGCAGACCGAGGAGAACGGGCTTCATTCGGGCAATATCGAGTATTCCGATGAAGCCATGCTGTACACCATCCGCCACTATACCCGTGAAGCCGGGGTGCGGAGCCTCGAGCGGGTCATAGCCAAGGTCTGCCGCAAGGTCGCCCGCGAGGTCGTGCTGAACGGAGCGGAATTTAAAAAGATCATCACCGAACAGGTCCTTAACCAGTACCTGGGCCCGATCAAGTTCAAGTATGGCGTTAAGGAGATCAGCAACGAGATCGGTCTTGCCAACGGCCTGGCCTGGACGGAGGTTGGCGGCGACATCCTCAACATCGAGGCCATGCTTATAAAAGGGAAGGGCAAGCTTACCCTTACCGGCAAGCTGGGCGAGGTCATGCAGGAATCTGCGCAGGCCGCCTTCACCTACATCAAGGCGAACCAGCAGTTTTTCAAGATCAACGACGAGTACGTGCGGAATCGCGACATCCACCTGCACGTGCCCGAGGGAGCGATTCCAAAAGACGGGCCCTCCGCGGGCATAACCATGGCCGTGGTCATGGGCTCGCTGCTGTCAGGGATACCGGTCCGGTGCGACGTCGCCATGACCGGCGAGATCACGCTCCGGGGGAAGGTCCTGGCCATCGGCGGGCTGAAAGAGAAGATCCTGG
>JAKJGD010000527.1 GCA_022704585.1 Spirochaetota bacterium
AGGGACCTGGTCGCCCTGATATGACACAGTACAAATAAACGAAGTTATTAAGGAACGATAATGGATTTTACACTGAGTGAAGAACAGAACATGCTGGTCGATACCATCAGGAAGATGGGCCAGCGCGAAAAATTCAGGGACCTGGCGCGGCATATCGACGAGACGGGTGAATTTCCCTTCGAATTGCTGAAAAAATTTTCAGACCTGGGGCTCCTGGGAATGACCGTTTCCGCCGAGCACGGCGGCGGGGGACAGCCCGCGATGAACGCGATCCTCTGCATCGAGGAGCTGGCGAAGTTCAGCCCGATGATAGCGGCACCCGTGTTCGAGTCGAACGTGGGGCCGGTGCGGGTCATCGATATCTTCGGTACGGAGGAACAGAAGAAGACGATCGTGCCGGGCGTCTGCCGCGGGGAATACAGCGTCTCCGTATGCATGACCGAGCCGGAGGCGGGTTCGGACCTCACGGCCCTCACGACCCACGCGGTTGAAGACGGCGATTCCTACGTCCTCAACGGGAAAAAATGCTTCATCACAGGGGGCGGCCATGCCAGCCATTACATGGTCTACACGCGCTTCGGCGATGCCAGGGGCTACAAGGCGATCGGCGGGCTCCTGGTCGATAAGGGGATGAAAGGATTCACCTTCGGCAAGCAGGAAAAATTCATGGGCCTCCATGGCATGCCGTCCTGCGACCTTTACTTCGATGACGTACGGGTGCCGAAAAAAAACCTGGTCATACAGCCGGGCGAGTTCAACAAGCTTATGTCGACCTTCGACATCGAGCGGTGCGGCAACGCGGCCATGTGCCTGGGACTGGCGGGCGGCGCGTTCGAAGAGGCACGGGCCTATGCCATGGAGCGGAAAGCCTTTGGCAGGCCGATATGTGAATTCCAGGCCGTGCAATTCATGATGGTGGACATGGCCACGAGGCTGGACGCGGCGCGGCTCCTGGTATACCGCGCCATTAACGGCGCCGGGAGGGGACTCCCGTCGATATACGAGGCCTCCATGGCCAAATCCTACGCCAACGAGATGGTGGTGGAAGTGACGAACCTCGCGATGCAGGTTTTCGGAGGTTACGGCTACAGCCGGGAATTTCCCATGGAGCGGATGTATCGCGATGCCAAGGCATGGGGCGTGGCCGGCGGCACAATCCAGATGTTGAAAATCGGCATTGCCGGCATGATTTTCGGAAGGCGATTCGACCAGCGGAAAGGGTAAACAAATTATTCAAGGGGTGGAGACCATGAGCACGTACTACAAGGATGCAGACGACCTGTACAGGATCTACGGTTATTTTCTGGACAGGGTGCTGCGCGACGAAAAGATCGGGACAAAAATGAGCAAGGCGGGCATCATCATTAAATTCATGTATACCGATCCGGACGCGGAGATCACGATCGACCTGAAAAATCCCCCGGCGAAGGAGGGGTATTACGGCACCTTTTACCTGGGTCCCTGCGACCTCAAGGAGGACGTGTGGTCCAAACAGCCGGCAGACCACTCGCACCGGTTCTGGCACGGTCTGGAAAACCCTATCGCCGGCGTTACCAAAGGCATCATCAAGCAGGGAGGCAAGGTTACCGCGATGCTCAAACTACTGCCGGTGATCAAGCCGGCATTCCAGCTCTTTCCGGTCGCGCTTAAGGAGATGGGACTGGAAAACCTGATTGTAACAAAGAAATAAGATACAAAACCAGGGGGCAGAGGCATGGGCGGGGTGATTGAAAAAATACTCGGTGATCAGAGGGCTTTTTTCAACTCGGGAAAGACGAAGGACGTTTACTTCAGGATTGAGATGTTGAAAAAGCTGAGGGCGGCAATCAAGAACAGGGAGCAGCAGATATTAAGCGCCTTACATACTGACCTCCGCAAGTCTGAATTTGAGGGTTACCTGATAGAGGTTGGCGGTGTGTATGAGGAGCTTCACCTTCATATAAAGAACGTCAAAAGATGGGCGAAGCCGGAGAAAGTAGGGACCGGCATCAAGGCCTTCCCGGGGACCAGCTACATAATGCGGGAGCCGTACGGGGTATCGCTTATCATCGCGCCGTGGAATTACCCCTTTCAGCTCCTGATTGCACCGCTCGTCGGCGCCATTGCCGCGGGCAACTGCGCGATGCTTCACCCGGCGCACTATTCGGAAGCGACAAGCGCGGTCATCGAGGAGCTCATTGCCGAGACCTTTCCGCCGTCGTACATCGCGGTATTCAGGGGGGGGCGGGAAGTAATAAAGGAGCTTCTCGGGCTGCGCTTTGATGCCATATTTTTCACCGGAAGCCCCGCGCTCGGCGCTATCGTCATGGAGGCGGCGGCGAAACATCTCACCCCGGT
>JAKJGD010000528.1 GCA_022704585.1 Spirochaetota bacterium
GGCAACCTCCTGCATGGAAGCGAGGGATGGTTCTTCCTCGACTTTGACGATTTTCTCTCAGGGCCGGCGGTCCAGGACGTGTGGATGCTCGTGCCGGCGCGCGACAGGGAGGGCCTCCGCCAGCGCGAAATTTTCCTCGAGGCTTACCGCCAGTTCAGGGATTTTGATTCTTCGTGGTTGCGCCTGGTCGAGCCGCTCAGGGCCCTGCGCTACATCCGCTATGCGGCGTGGATCGCCCAGCGCTGGGACGACCCGGCCTTCCCGGCCGCCTTCCCCCACTTCGGCACCGGGGAATACTGGGAAAAGGAGACGGCGGACCTCGAGGACCAGCTGGAATTTATCCATACCCGGACAGAAGAGCTGCCGGAAGGCGTCCGGCGCACGGAAGGATCCGGCGAGGAGAAGAAGGAGCTCACCAACAAGGACTTTTTCTGGGACTGGGAGGGATAGGACCGCTAGTCATCCGCCGGCGCGTTTCACAGTATAGCCTTCCGCGGCTAGCAGCCGCATGATATCATCGACCCTGTCGCCCTGTATGATGACGGCGCCGTCCCTGACCGTGCCGCCGGTGCCGCATTTCTGCTTCAGCCGCGCCGCGAGGGCCAACAGGCCGTCGGCCGGAAGCGGCAGGCCGTATATGACCGAAACCGTCTTTCCGCCGCGCCCCTTGCTTTCACGCTGCACCCTGACGATCCCGTCCTTTTTCATTCCCGGAGACGGCCTGGAAGAGGGTTTCTCCTGTTTCCTCAGGTCTCCCGCTTCCGTTGAATACACGACGGGATCTTTACCGGACATGGGACATACCCGCTTCCGGCATGGCGCGAAAACCGGGCCGACCCGAAGGACCGGCTATTTCTTTAACACTGAATTCCACTTGGCGATCCTGTCGGAGACCTTCTCGAGCAGCGGGGCCGTGTCACCTTCTATAGTGATCGTGGCTATGGAGTCGCCCTGCCTGATGCCGTTTACGACCTTCTGGTCGCTGTCATCGACCACGGCCCCGAAAACGGTATGCTTGCCGTCCAGCCAGGGCGTCGGCACGTGGGTTATGAAAAACTGGCTCCCGTTGGTACTGGGGCCGGCGTTCGCCATGGAGAGTATGCCGGGCCGGTTATGCTTCAGCTCGGGCGTGAACTCGTCGCCGAAGGTATAACCCGGACCTCCCGTGCCGGTGCCGCGCGGGCACCCGCCCTGGATCATGAAATCCGCGATAACGCGGTGAAACTTCAGACCGTCGTAGAACCCGCGCTGCGCGAGGTTCACGAAATTGGCGACCGTCACGGGCGTTTTGTCCGCATACAGGTTCAGCCTGATGTCCCCCTTGTTCGTTTTAATGGTGGCTGTGATTTGACTCATTTCGTATCTCCTTTTACGGTTTTCCGGCATCACACCGGTGATTTTCCGGGAAGGCTCCGGTACTGGGCGATCTGGCGGGAGATCGCAACCAGGGTGCCGTTCCCGTCCCATACTTCGCCGTCCTCCTCCAGAAGTCCGCAGGTTATGAAGCGCGTGCGGAACACGCACTTCAGCCATTCCGTCTGCGGAACGCTCCTGATATTGACGGTCAGCTCTATCGTTGGCACCCATGAGACCAGTCCCTGGCTGGCAAACACGGGCGGAGGGAACGCGTCGGCAACCAGGAACAGCGCCGCCATGTCGTACGGGCGCGCGCTCCTGAACCTGATCCAGCCTTTCTGCTCGGACCTGTCCGCGAGCTTCCCCTGCATCCACCCCGCGCACGCCGGGTCGAGCCTGATATCAAGGTTCTCCATGATCGTGTACTTCGGCAGGGCCGGTATGGCAACGCACGCGTCCGGCGCGGCTACCGTGGGCTCGCCCGCCTCGTACCGGTCCAGTATGCATTCCAGCTTCTCCTCCGCGAAAGTCCCGGTGGCGCGAACCCGCTCCTTTCCGTCCTGTACCAGGCGCGCCTGAAGGCGGTTGAACTGGGCCGAGCTCGAGATGGTCTCGACCCCGATGCCGGCGCTTCCGGGCACGCAGCGGCTGATGTAATTGGCCGTCACGATCGGCGTGGACCGCTTGTCGCTGTTTGCCATCATGGCGCTGGCCAGAAGCGCCATGATATACCCTCCGTTGGGGGTGCCGTTGATAGACCAGTTGTCCGAGACGGTCCCCCGCATTTCAAGCGGCCCGGCCGCGTCGAGGACCATGTCCGTATCGAAACAATGCATATCGTCCTATCCCGATTGATGTGTAAAACTGACGTCTGCCGCGGGCAGCACGCGCCGTGCGGCCGCTCCGGCAACAGGGACCGTTATCAGCGGCAGCCCCTATTTTTCAAGAAATAATTATGTTCGCGGTATTTCCGGCTGCT
>JAKJGD010000529.1 GCA_022704585.1 Spirochaetota bacterium
CTGCCGCAGATCAGGGACCTGTCGTCCATCGTCAGCTTGATGAATGAGGCGCCGGATTCCAGGTTTTCGGCCAGGAGCCGCAGGAGCTCTTTGCGGCTCGTGAAAGCGAGGTTCATCCTCCCCGTGATTCCCTCGGAAAGTGGACCGAATATGGAGATTTCCGAGGGCTTGACGTCCGGGTGCCCGCCGTTTATGTTCATGATGCCGTTGCAGTATATGACCCGCGGACCGGTGAGCCCGCCCAATTCATAATCCTTCAGGAGATCGCGCATCATCCGGGGAAAGCTCCCCATGTCGCGCACCGTAGTGACGCCGGCATTGATCTGCATCAAACCGTTGTTTTTTATCTGGCTTATCTGCCGGGAAAGGTCGCCGATCCGAAAATCGGCGCACGACTGAAGGGTAAGGTGGCAGTGGCCGTCGATCAGGCCGGGGATCACATGGCACCCGTTCGCGTCGATCGACCCCGTCATAGCGTCATGTTCGGGCCGATACGGCTCGATAGCGGTTATAACGCCCCTGTCCATGGTTATGGTCCTGCCCGGAACCGTCGCCCCCCGCGACACGTCCACCACGGAGCAGTTCGCTATGCGCAGGGGCATGCCGTAGTCCACTTCCGGCAGGGCCGCCGCATGGGCGGGCGTTTCCTTCATGAAATCGGGGAGCAGGGCCGTCGCCAGCGTGGCGGCGGAATACTTCAGAAAATCGCGCCTGTTGAAGCCGTGTTTCTTGTCAATCATGGTAATATACTCTGACACCTGTTAACAATAAAATTACATTCTCAATGCAAACAACCTCTATATCTCTGCGCCTTTGCGAGAAACAATGCGGATGCCGTCACCCCCGCTCCTTCTTCACCGCCAGGTACAGCGCCAGCATCACGAAGCCCAGCGGCGCATCGGTAAACATGATGGCCAGATTCGCCAGTGTGTTCCAGGAGGTATCGGGAAAGATAAACCCGGCAATGAAAAACCCGAGCCCGAACAGCGAGGACGTGAATTTCGCAACCGCCAGGGGAACAGCCATGCGGTAGTTGCTCTTCACGTCCCGGTAGATCATGATTGAGAGCGCCGTAATCGTTACCATCATCGAGACCGTAAGTGAGAGCCAGAACTTTCCCGCATCGGCCGCGAGCGGCAGGGACGGGAACAGTGCCCTGGACATCCCGTTCATCATGCCGAACATGATGTCCGGCAGGCATATGAAAACGAGTACCGCGCCGATGAACATGATCGCGTACATGAGCCCGGCGTATTTCATGAGTGTTTCGCTTCTGGTGAGCTGCATTTATTTCCTCTTCCTTCAGAATTTTGATATTTCTTGCAGATTCGTTGCCGCTGTCCTTCATGTCATCGCGAGCGAAGCTCAGCGCGCCTCGGCTACGCTCGGCAACCGACCGGTCCCTGAGCGCAGTCGAAGGGTGCTTCGCCGCCCTCAACATGATGGCTCCCCGCAATGACATGTTATGAGAGCCGGGCTATTTCCCGAACTTCTTCGCAATACCCCCGGCGATATACGTTGCCAGGGTCATGATGGTCACCTGCGGGTTCACGCCCAGCGACGTGGGGACCACGCTCCCGTCGGCGACGTACAGGTTCTTCACGCCGAAGACCTCCCCGCTCCCGTCAACCACACCGTCGTCCCTGCGCGCCGCCATCCGGCACGTCCCCAGCGGATGGAAGGCCAGTATCTCGAGATGGCTCGGGCGGACCTTCATGGTGAGGAGCCTTTCAGCGTCCTCCATCGACTCGAGCCAGGGCATCTTCGAGATGCCGGTGAAGACCTTTTCCGCTCCGGCAGCAAAAAAAATCCGCGCCGTGTATGCCAGGGCCTTCTTGAATTTTTCCATGTCGTCGCGCTGGATAAGGTACTTCGACATGATCAGTCGGGAGGGACGCCAGCGGTACACCCTGCCCTCGGTGGAATCGTGGATCATGATGCCAAAGGCCGCGATATACGGCAGCCTGACAGCCAGCTCCTTGTGCTTTTTGCCTATGCCGGGCATGGCGGAGAGCATCATCGACGGATGGATGAATATCCCCTCGAGGGCGATACCCTCGTCATGATAATCGTCCACATAAGCCCCCTGGGAAACGCCCTTCCAGCCCTCGACCTTTTCCTTCATGATGGCGCACACCCTGCCCGCAGGATGTATCTGGAGGTGCCTCCCGATGTGCCGGTTCCTGACCCCGCTCTTCCGGAGGAATTGCGGGGTTATAAGGGTCCCGCACGCCACCACGACGGTGCGGCAGGAGACTTCCATGGGATATGCTTTTCTATCGCCGCGGGAGGGATCCACCAGCGCGGCGCGCACGCCGCGTACCGTCCCCTTCC
>JAKJGD010000530.1 GCA_022704585.1 Spirochaetota bacterium
GGCGTACACGCCCCGCGTGTCCACGCCGCGTGACTCCATCACGTCCATCAGGTCCGTGTCGATGAATTCGTCGGTCGAAAGGTGGTTTATCGCGGAATGATCACTCAGAAGAATGATGCGGGCCGTGCGGGTGATGCCCCGCTCATCCAGGCCGCCGATGAGGCGGCCGAACTGCCTGTCGACATCGCGCACGCAGTCGAGTACCGCTTCCCGTACGATCATGCGGTTGCGCGCGCTCACCAGGTTGAGCTCCTTCCTGCCCGTGCACCGGTTCCCGATCGCGTCCGGGTCCCCTGGAACGAACTCTGAAGGATCATGTGCGGTTCCGATGCAGTGTCCGCCGTCGTCGCACTGCGCCAGCAAAATGTAGGCCAGGTCCGGGTCATGACGGCGGAAGAGCTCCAGGGACGACTCCGCCACCCAGGAGTCATGGGGGAAGCGCTCGGGGAACCCTTCCATCTGGGCAGTCAGCAGGCTGCCCTGTCCGGTATAGAGCCGCGTCATGACACGCGACGGGCTCATGTGCCCGAGAATGCCGCCGCACCGCATGTCCCTGAAATTAAAAAAGCCCTTTCTCCCCGATTCCGGATCGCAGGCGGCATCCGCATCGGAATGCGGGTCGGCGAAGCCTTCCTTCTGCGGCGCAGCGAGGTATGCCGGATGGTCCTTGCCTGTTACCAGGATGTCCACTGCGGGCGGGCCGCTGTCCCTGAACATCTCGGCCACCCATTCCTTGCCGCTGATCAGCATGGTTTTTGAATCGGGCCAGCGCCGCTTCCAGGCGTGGAAGATCGTGTCCACCGGCCGCCCCCGGTCATCACGGGCGAACGAGAGGTTCGAACGCTTCAACACCGCCTTGTCGCCGTCCCAGGATGCGGGCTGGGCCCATACCCCGATGATGCCCGTCTGCGCGGAGCTGGTCCCCGCCAGGGCATTGAGGTGGTTCATGTCCGTTGCAGCCGGGAGATGGGCCAGTGCACCGGGGTACCAGAGAGACCGGGCCAGGAAGGACCGGACGTTCGGCATGAGCCAGTTACCCGTCGCACCGCCCGCGTTACCGCGCGCGTCCAGGTACAGGTACGCGGGATGCAGCGCGTCAATGGCGATATAGATGAGCTTCTGCGGCCCATCATTTTTTTTTATGATGCCCGGGACCGCGCGCGCCGCGGACTCCACCGCACCCAGGCGGTCAATCGCCATAACCCCCGCCAGGAGTCCTGCGCTTTTTATAAACCCCCTCCGGCTCATCGATTTTGCAGTCGCAACTCTGGTGTCGCCCATCACTTGCCTCCCGGATATATGTAGTCAACTGACTACATATATGTATGCAGTTGACTACATCCGTCAAACATTTTTTTACCGATTTAATCAATTTTTCACCTGGGCTTCGGGGCTTTCCGCCCCTCCAGTAACGAGATCGCCGCGCTGAAGATTTTCTCCCTGACATCATCGGGTTTCATGCCATCAAGACCGGCGGCAGAGAGGATGAAGGGTTCGAACATGATAAATCCGCAGGAAAATGAAAACATGGATGCAACGATCATCCGCGGGTCGATGTCCCCGCGGAGGGTCCCCTCTTTCATTGCAGCCGTCACCCGTTCGATCAGGTGCTGCGCTATGGGGTAGCTCTTGTGTAATTCTCCCGTGCCGTAGCCGTCAAGGATGGTTCGGGCCAGTATGCGCCAGAAGCCCTCATGTTTTTTAAGCGACAGGAAAGCGCGCCGGGAAAGCTCGTCCAGGGTGCCGGCATCCTGGACGTCGGCGAGCATGGCGTCCGCCATGTATTGGAGGGTCTGCCTGCGGAGGTTCTCTTTTGATCCGAAATGGCGGTGGATAAGTCCGTGGTTCACGCCGGCACGTTTCGCAATGTCCCGTACCGACACGCCGTCAAAGCCGTGTCGGGAAAAGAGCTCGCCCGCCGCCCCGATAACCGCAGCCACCACATCATCCCGGCCGAAGGGGCGGTCGCTTTTTTTCGAGATCCTGCGCGCAATTTTTTTACTGCTGCCTGCTGCCGGCATATATGTTCACCCGTTCCAATTCTGCCACCGGAGTGTCCTCATGTCAAATCATTCACCCTTCCGGGGATTTCGGCGCCACAATGGTATGCCGGTTCCCGATGGACCGCGCGCGGTCTTCCGCTCACTGCCGGTTAAGAACAGCATCCACCTTCCCGGAGATTCTGCTGATGGCGTCCGCCTCGGTATTCATAACCGTCGCGCCGGTGATGCAATCGATCCCCTGAAACCTGTAATTCTGTTTCGGGTCCCCGGCCGTCAGGTACAGCACCAGTTTATTCAGCGTCTCCGGCTCCTTTATTTTTCCCACGAAC
>JAKJGD010000531.1 GCA_022704585.1 Spirochaetota bacterium
ATGCACTCGCTCGGGGCGATCTCATCGTGTTCGGGAAGATCCTTACCGAATCCCATGCTTCACTTCGTGATGATTACGAGGTAACGGGGCCGGAGCTCGACGCGCTTGTCCGGTCGGCGTCCGAGTCGCCCGCATGCATCGGTGCGCGGATGACAGGGGCCGGATTCGGCGGATGCGCCATCGCTCTAGTCAGACGCACCGCAGTGAAGGATTTCTCGCATATAGTCGGGCAACGATACACGGAACTGACAGGAATTACGGCAGATTTTTATGAGAGCGGACTGGAAGACGGGGTACGCGAGATTAATTAACGTCATGATCCGCACTCCGATTCAGATGATACAATATTGATTTCAAAGGACCTCATATGAACATTCAGAAAGGAACCATTCGCTACATCTACGGCAGGCGGGAATATACCCTGAACTTCAGGGTGGGCGCCTCCGCCAGAATGCCCGGCATGGAAATCGAATCAGAGATGATTCATCTCGAGCATGGATGGCGCATACTTGTTACGCTTGTGCCTCAAGATGAAGTAACTATCACGAAGGCTACGCTTGACGCAAATTACCGTTTTACCCGGGACGACATGACATTCTGCAACGGCTTTCAGTCCTGGACCGAGAGCCGCAAGTACGCCCCGGGTGAAAAGATGAAAAAGCTGGCCCGTTCCGCGCGCCGGTTCAAGGTCCATTGTTTCGGCGATTACCATTTCTACCCCTACACCGGGGATAAGGGCAACATCCACAGTCATGTCTACTGTTATATTAAGCAGAAGACCGGTGATTACACGCTCCTGGGGTCGCTCCTGGAAGATACCGGCTATACCATCTATGCATGCGAAACCAGGAAGAACAGGATCACGGTCATCAAGGAAGTGGAAGGACTGGTCATCTCGAACCGGCTCCTCCTCATCGACCTGTTGCAGTTGCAGGGGCCCAAACGGGAGGTCCTCGCCGGTTATTTCGAAACCATCTGCCCGAACCTGCAGACGCGCGAGCCTGCCACCGGATGGACCAGCTGGTACAAGCACTACACCGACATATCCGAAGATATCATTCTCAACAATCTCAACGCGATGTCCCAGAACCGCGTTCCTCTCGACTTTTTCCAGATCGATGACGGGTATCAGGCCATGGTGGGGGACTGGCTCGAGATCAAGCCGTCCTTTCCGAACGGCATGAAACACCTGGCAGACAGCATCAGGGCAAAGCACTACTCCCCGGGCCTCTGGCTGGCTCCTTTTATCTGCGAGGAGCGGTCATCAATCTACCGGAACCATCCCGACTGGCTGCTCAGGGATAAGGGCGAACCTGTGCCGGCCGGCTGGAACCCGCTCTGGAGCGGCACCTTCTACGCGCTGGACGTCTACAATGACGAGTTCCGCTATCACATCAAGGAAGTATTCGATACCGTGTTGAACCAGTGGGGCTACGACATGGTGAAACTCGACTTTCTCTACGCAGCGGCGATGATACCGCGGGCCGGGAAAACACGCGGCACGATCATGATGGAAGCCATGCGCTTTCTCCGGAGATGCGTTGGAGAAAAAATGATACTGGGCTGCGGCGTTCCCCTCGGGACCGCGTTCGGCCAGGTCGATTACTGCCGCATCGGGAGCGATGTCTCTCCGAAATGGGAAGACCGCATCCTTGCCGCGATACACTACCGGGAGCGGGTATCGACCGTCAACTCGCTCAGGAGCACCATAGGGAGGAGCCACCTGAATGGACGGGTCTTCACGAACGATCCCGACGCCGTCATTCTCAGGGAGGAGGATAACGCGCTTACGCCGGCCGAGCGGTACACCCTGTGCATGGTGAATAATATTTTCGGCAGTCTCCTGTTCACATCCGACGATATTAGCACATATTCGGAGAAGACGATGCGCGCATTCCGGTCGATGTTCCCCTTTGCGAAGAAAGAAATCGATCGCGTGGACGAGCTCGGCGCGCTGCAGAAAGTCACGTTCCGGATCGGCGTGCGCGATTACATCGCTTATATAAACCTCTTCTCCCGCAAGTGCAAGACCAGGCTTGAAGACGGTCTCTATTTCTGCAATACTGTCGGAGACGATCACCGCTTTACACCCGGCGGCACCGAGCTGGTGATCGGGCCCCATGAATCGCGCTGCTATCACCTCGTGAGCGATGACTTCTTCACCGTTGCCGGGACGACCGGGCACATCTTTCCAGGCAGCGAGATCGTCTCGTGCATTCAGAAAGGCGACATCATCAATGTCGCACAGTACGGCCAGGCGAGAAACCCAAACACCGTGTACGTACGCACGCCCACGCAGGGCCAGTATCTCGCAAACGGCAAGACCAT
>JAKJGD010000022.1 GCA_022704585.1 Spirochaetota bacterium
ATGCTCGTAATGACATCCGGAAAAAATCATAATTGATTTGACAATATGGTTCTGATTGTGTAGAAAATGAGCCACCAGGGGAAACGACATGGAAATAATTTCACTGCACCAGGAACCTGATCTCGCACCCATTCTTGCCTACTGGGCCTATCTGGAGTGGTACCAGAAGCGAGCACTGGATTTCAATCTGGTCCTGCGCGCCTTCATGGAGCGCGCTAATAACGAGGCTCTGCCCCAGTCCTTTGTCGCGCTTGACGGGTCGCTCCCGGTGGGGATGGTGACGCTCAAGCTCGATGACCTCTGGTCGCGGAAAGAGCTCAATCCCTGGCTTTCTTCCCTCTATATCGCTTCCGGGTACCGGAACCGGGGCACCGGCCACGCGCTGGTCCGGGCGGTAATCATGCGTGCAAAAGAGCTGGAATACCAGAGCGTCCACCTTTTCCTGGGCCAGAAAGACACGGAGCGGCTCGAGCGATATTACCGGAAGAGGGGGTGGGAGGTAATGGGCATGGCGGAAGATAATGACGGCCTCGAAACGAAGATACTCAGGTTTAATCTCCAGTAGGCCCGCGGCGCGGATCAGCCGGCATCAGGGCATCCGGTAGTGTTTTTCCCTGAAGATCTTGATGCAGATCTCGACGACATCACTGTCGAAGTGCTTTCCTTTCTTGTTGGTTATCTCCTCAAGGGCATCTTCTATTCCCAGTGCGGGACGGTACGGCCGGTCTGATGCCATGGCCTCCACCACGTCCGCAACGCAGATAATGCGTGCTCCGATCAGGATATCGTTGTTAGTCAGGCCGCGCGGATACCCTGACCCGTTGCACCATTCATGGTGCTGCAGGACCATCTCCGCCAGCGGCCAGGGGAACTCAATGGTCTTGAGAATATCATATCCGATCTGGGGGTGAGTCTTGATCAGGTCGAACTCGATTGCTGAAAGTCGCCCCGGCTTGCTCAGTATCTCGGTCGGTATGCAGATCTTGCCCAGGTCGTGAATGATGCCGGCCATGAATATCCCTTCAATGTGTTTTTCAGGGAGCTGCATCTCCTCGGCTATCGTTTTGGCGATGTTGGCTACCCGTCGCTGGTGGCCCGCGGTGTAGGGATCGCGCGTTTCGAGAGTCTGGGCCATGGCCTGTATGATGCCTCCCACGGCCTTCTTTATCTGGACGAAGCTTTCCTTCAGCTTCATCTCGGAATTGACCCGCTCCGTATCGTCGCGCAGGATAATGACCGAGCCCGATCGCTCGCCATTGATGTCGCTGATTGGGGACACGCTGAAGTCCACGGGCACCTTCCTCCCGGACTGAGTGATAAAGTAATTGTAGTGGATTTCGTCGTTCATCACGTCCGTGCTGCCGGTGAGGCCGTTATACCGGATGTTCATTACTTCGTTGAAATGTTTGCCGAGCAGCTTGTCTATCGTGAACTCCGTGATCCGCTCTGCATTCGGGTTCACGTAGGTGATCTGGTCTGCCGTGTCCATGACGAACACCGCGTCGCCGATGCTGTTCAGGATAGTGAAAAACCGAAGCTCGCTCTCCTTGAGACGGTCTTCCATCTCGTGCCTGAGTATTGCCAGCTCGATGGCCGATTTCAGCTCCTTCTTGTCAACCGGCTTGACGATGTACCCTGAGGGATTCGTGGTGAGGGCGCGCTTCAGCGTGTTGCTGTCGGATGACGAGGTTATAAAAATGACCGGAATGCTGTGAATATCATTTATCTGCCGGGCTGTCTCGATACCGTCGATCTGGCCTCCGAGAATAATGTCCATCAGCACTACGTCAGGGCTGAACTTGATTATCTCGTGAATGGCCTCCTCGCCCGTTGGGACAGTGTGAATAATATTATATCCCAGGTCCCTGATGAATTTATTGAGCAGGAGTATCGTTGTTTTGTCATCTTCGACAAGAAGGATTTTATGACTCATCTGCAACCCTTGTTAGTGATACCGCAGCTTCCCGGATTGTGTTACTGCGCGGCGTATCATGAAATGATCATAGAACCATCATCGGCTTATCATTTTTGTACAATGCCTGCGGTAATGATCCGCGGGACATAACGTAATCACATATGACCCGGTAAATTTTAAAAATATCACCTTGGGAACGACACGATATAAGAACCCGCCCGTGCCGGTGGATAATGTATTATTAATTTAATATAAGTATCACGTCAATCTAATTAAATATTAATAAAATATACAAAATTTTAAACATATTGTAAATACATGATCAAATAAAAGATAAATGTGTCCCGTGTTGTTTGATTTGCTGCTTTGCCGTGAAATAGTTGTATCGTCAACAATAAACATACACATGTAATTTTTGTATAATTAATTTGAATAATGTTCAAAAAACTTAATGGACAAAAAAAAATATGGTTATATTTATTGGCCTCTGCCTGGGTGCCGTTGGCACAAAGGCAATTTTTTTATGAATAAATCATTATAGAAAAAAATCGCCCTGATTTATAAGGGCTAATCAAAATAATTCCGGAGGCTTGTTCCATGCAGAGTCTTGGCATCAATATCGGCTCTTCGAGCATCAAGGTCGTCCTTCTTGAGGATGAGCGGGCCCGGTGGGAAACCGTCGTTGCACATGAGGGGAATTTCATTGAGACGCTTAAAAATATCCTGCTTGAAAGGCAGGTGCCGGCAGGAGTCCCGTCCCTTGTCACCGGCACCGAGGGCAGGTTTTTACTGAATATTAACAACGTGCTGGAATCTATCTGCGTTGAGGAGGCACTGAATCGGCTCGGGCTGAAAGTTGACGCCTCGGTATCTCTGGGCGGGGAGAACTTTGTCGTGTACACCATTGACGAGAACGGGAAGATCATTACCAGCTTCTCCGGCAACAAGTGCGCATCCGGCACCGGCGAGTTTTTCAAGCAGCAGCTGGGACGGATGGACCTGCGGCTGGCGGACGTTGCCAGCGTGCCGGATACCGCCGTGGTCTGCCATATGTCCTCGCGCTGCTCGGTCTTCATGAAGAGCGACTGCACGCACAAGCTGAACAAGGGTGAGGCGACCAAGGCGGACATCGTGATGTCGCTTTCTGATGTCATGTCGACCAAGGTCTCCGACTTCCTGAAACGGGCTCGTATCAAGAGCGGCCGGGTGCTTCTTACAGGCGGCGTGACAAAGAACAAAAACATCATCCGTTTCCTCAAGGAGAAGCTGCCGGGCATAGAATTCGTTGTGCCGGAGGAGGCGCCCTGCCTGGAGGCATACGGCGCGGCATATCTGGCCGCGACATCGGGTAGCCCGCTTCCCAAACGGGACGACCTGTTCAAGCCGCAGCAGATCGAGTTTGCCAAGTACAAGAGCCTGAAAAGCGCGGAGGGCAAGGTGAATTACCTGCCGTCGCGCCGCGGTACGGCAAAGCCTGGAGGCGAATACATTCTCGGCGTCGACGGCGGCTCGACCACCACGAAGGTTGCGCTCATCGATATCGAGACTGACGAAATTGTGGCCTCCCACTACGGACGGACCCATGGTGACCCGGTGAACGCGCTGAAGGAATGCCTGGTTGAGGTGAAGAAACAATTATCTCAACAGATCGGTGACGCTTCGATCAACATCACGATCGCTTCAACGACCGGCTCCTCACGGGAAATACTCGGCGTGTTTCTGGAAACGCCCGCCGTGTATAATGAAATCATCGCCCACGCGGTGGGCACCACCTACTTCAAGCCGGACATCGATACTATTTTCGAGATCGGGGGCCAGGACGCAAAATATGCCATGCTGAAAAACAGGGTCCCCATTGATTACGCGATGAACGAGGCATGCTCCGCCGGGACCGGCTCGTTCCTCGAGGAGTCCGCCTCCGGGGACCTCAACATAACCAACGTGCGAGACATCGGCGATATCGCGGTGCGGGCCCAGGGGCCCCTTAAATTCGGCGAGCAGTGCTCCGCCTTCATCAACTCTGACATACGCAAGGCGATTCAGCTGGGCGCCTCACGCGAGGACATAACCGCCGGCATCATTACCTCCATAGTGTCAAACTACCTGAACCGGGTGGTGGGCAACCGGACCATCGGCAATAACATAGTGCTCCAGGGGGGCGTCGCTCTTAACAAGGCGGTGCCCCTGGCGTTTGCCATGCTCATGAATAAAAGCATTACCATCCCGCCGGACCCCGAGCTCCTGGGGTGCTTCGGCGTGGGCATCCTCGCCAAGCAGAAGTTCCAGGACGGGATCATAGAGAAGGGACGTTTCGAGATCGACGCGATACTGGGCACCAAAATCGTATACGAGCGCGAGTTTGCCTGCAAGGCGTGCGATAACGAGTGCTCCATCCGGGTTCTGAACGTTAACGGCCACAAGTACATGTTCGGCGGCCGCTGTAACAAGTACGCGAACATGCGGAAAAAGAAAAAGATAGACGAATCAAAAGTTTTCAACTATATCGAGAAGCGCGAACAGCTCATGTTCCACGACTGCGCGCCAAGAAAGGAGGACTTCGTCAGGAAGCGCAATTACACCGTGGGCGTGCCCAAAGCTTTTTCCGTGTATACCCTCTGGCCGCTCTACTCCTGGTTTTTCCATACGCTGGGGATCGAGGTGCGACTCTCCGAGGAGATATCGCACGACGGCGTGGCGCGCACCGAGGGATCCTACTGCTTCCCGGCCGAGATTGCGCACGGCGCTGTGCAGGACATCCTGAACGCGGGGCTCGATTACATTTTCGTGCCTCATTTCCGGGACCTGGAGAGCTACGTCGACGATGTGCACGCAAATTTCTGCCCTATCACGCAGTCGCTTCCCTATTACATAAAAAAGGCCTTCCCCGAGATCGACGAGCGCAAGTTTCTCGCGCCGATCGTGAGCTTCAAGTTCGGTAAGGAAAAGGCGCTGGAGGAGTTTGTGCGCATCGGGGCACAGCTCGGCATAGCCGAGCGCGAGGTGCGCCAGGCCTTCAATATTGCCTGCGACAAGCAGGACGATTTCTGGGCCCGCTACCGCGAGATGGGCGCCGAGGCGTACCGCCAGGCGGCGGAGGCCGGGCATCCGGTCATAGCCGTGCTGGGACGGCCTTACAACGCTTTTACACGCGATGCGAACATGGGTATACCCCTGAAGTTCACCACCCGCGGCTATTCGGTCATCCCGTTTGACATGCTGCCGTTCGAGCAGGCGGGGATTTTCAGCAACATGTACTGGTACTACGGCCAGCAGGACATGAAGGCGAGCGTTCTCCTGAAAGACGAGCCCAACATCTTCGTCACCTATATTACAAACTTTTCCTGCGCGCCCGACTCGTTCATGCTCCATTACGTGAAGTGGATCATGGGCACAAAGCCGTTCCTGGTCCTGGAGCTCGATTCGCATTCGGCCGACGCCGGGGTCGACACCCGGGTCGAGGCCTTCCTCGACATCATCGAGGGATATCGATCCAAGATTGAGCAGATCCGGGGCGAGCGGTATGACAACGGCCTGCGCTTCATCAACAACGGCGTGGACCCGCTCCACCTCATGGACCTGAAAAACAACCGGAAGATCGAGATTTTCGGCAACAAGCATGCGAAGATGCTCCTCTCCAACATGGGGCGCCTTTCTACGGAGCTGCTGGCAGCATCCCTCAGGGCGGCCGGTATCACCGCGGAAGCCATGCCCCTCCCGGACACCTACACGCTGCAGATGGCGCGGAACCACATGTCCGGCAAGGAGTGCCTGCCCTCGCAGCTGGTACTGGGCGCCGCACTCAAATATTTTTCATCCGAGAAGTACCGCAAGGACGAGATATACATGCTCTTCGTTCCAACGACGACAGGGCCCTGCCGCACGGGCCAGTACTTCGTGTTCTACGAAAACCTTTTTAAGGACATGCGTCTGGAAAATGTCGTGGTGGTCACCCTGGACTCCGACAATTCATACAACGAGCTGGGGCCGCATTTCAGCAAGAGCGCGTGGAAAGGGCTTGTCGTCGCAGACTACATGAAGGATATCGAGACATCGCTCCGCACCTGCGCCGTTGACCCGGCGGCAGCAATTGCCAAGTACGATGAGCTCTGGCAGGAGCTGATCGATATCACTGAAACGGATATCGACCAGGTTTTCCCGGCCCTGGAGCGCATCGCTGCAGAGATTGCGAAGATACCGCTCAAACTCCGTGTGGAGGAGACCCCGAAGGTGCTCATCGTCGGCGAGATCTACGTCCGGCGCGACGATTTCGCCGTGGATGAGCTGATAAGGATGTTCAGCAGGCGGGGCATCATCGCCAAGGTCTCCGGCATCACCGAGTGGATCTATTACTGCGATTACACCCGGAAGCACGACATCCAGAAGCGCCTTGGACTGCTGCCCTGGTACCGGAAGCCCTTCTCGAAGGAGCTGCGCGAGCTCGTATCCTGGAAGATCGAGGAGTGGTACAAGCACGGCGTGGAGAAGAAGGTCAAGGCGGCCCTTGCCGTGAGCGGGCTCGTGCCACACACGCCGCATGACATGGAACAGATCATGAATAACGCGGAAACGCACTTCGTGAGCGACGAGCTCTATTCGGAAATATCGATTTCGAGCGGCGTGGCGTCGACGGCGATGATGGAAGATTTTTCCGGCATCGTGAACATTTCACCCTTTGCCTGCCTTATCGGGCGCGTGATCGAAGGTCTCATCACTCCCTGGTCGCGCGAGCGCCGCTTCCCGGTAATATCGGTTGAGATCGACGGGGACATCCTGCCGCCGGGTATTGTGAACAAGCTTGAGATCTTCATGCTCAACGTGCTCAGGTTTCGGCACAATCCGAGCGTTGCGGAGCTCGTGGACCGCGAGGACCAGGAGGTCGTGTCGCTCGACAGGAAGATTATTCGGAAGTAGGCCTGCTGGCGACGGCGGCAGGAGATATAAAAAAAGCGCGGCCGGCAGCCGCGCTTTTTTTATTTACGGGTTCTGGAGGCTGATCAGGCCCTCTTCACAATCTCTACAATCTTCTTCACGTCCTGCGCTGCGTCCTTGTGAATGACGAGTATTTCGCCTCCGGCCTCTACCACGATGACGTCGCTGAGACCGACAACGGAGACTCTCCTGTTCTCGGTAAACACCGAACAGTCCCTGGAGTTCAGGAACAGGGCGCGGTCCTTCTCGGGAGATCGGTTGCCGTTGCCGTCCGCCGGCAGAATTTCATCGATGGACTTCCAGCTCCCCAGGTCCGTCCAGCCGAAGTCGCCGGGTATGACCACCCGGTTCTCGGCCCGTTCCATGATGCCGTAGTCTATGGATACGGATTCCACCATGTCGAAAATATTTTTCTTTGCTTCCCATACATCGCCCTCGTTCGAGGCGATCTCCCTGGCTTCACGGGACGCCAGAGGGCCAAAAGCCTTGAAATGGTCCGGCAGGAGTTTCCGGTATTGCTCGATTACGACCGAGGTCTTCCATATGAATATGCCGCTGTTCCAGTAATAATTGCCGGACTGGAAATATTGCCGCGCGCGGTCGATATCGGGCTTCTCGACGAAGGTATCGATGGGAAGGACCGGGCCGTCTCCCTTCACCGCCTTGATGTAGCCGTATCCCGTCTCGGGGTACGTGGGCTTGATACCGATGGTCACGAGCCTTCCGTCCTCAGCCTGACGGATCGCCTCGCGGAGGATGCGCACGAACTCGACCGTGTTCAGAATGTGGTGGTCGGCGGGAAGGGATATCATGATGGAATCGTCGAAGAGTCTCCCCAGGTAGAGGGCCGCGTAAAGAAGGGCAGCGGCAGTGTTGCGGGGGCGGGGTTCCGCCAGGACTGTACCGGGGACCGTGAACTTGCCCAGCTCCTCGCGGGACAGGCCGAGGTGCGTCTTTGAGGTAACGATGACTATCTGCTCCGGGTCCAGGGGGAGAAGTCGTTTGATCGTCTCTTCCAGCAGGGTGCCGTCTCCGGAGAGGTTGTGAAACTGTTTTGGCTTTTCGTCCCGGGAGAGCGGCCAGAGCCGGGTGCCGGCGCCTCCTGCCAGTATGACTGGTATTACATTCATATCTATTCCATGGTGTAAGTTTTTAGCTTTGAATTATGCAGCCGCAGGGCAATTATGCCGGTGAACATGCCATGCTGCGAGTTTTATAAGAATTTCCATCCGAAATGGTGTCAACAATATTTCATTAAAATGCCGCGCGTCCGACTGTCGAATGCGAGCTAAGCCGGGACCGGCGATCTATATCGATATATTTAATCGGTAATTATGACGATAATGGAAATGAGGGGGTCCTGTCCCCGGACGTTTTTTTATTGCAATCGTACTGCAGGCCCTGATATAGTAGAGGGCGATGCTACTCTATAAACGGTAAGGTATGCGCTGTGGCTGAAGAAAAAAGCTTTTTACAGACCATAAAGCTCGAAATCAGCAGAAGCTTCAAGCTGGTCCCTTATGAGCGACTCGCGTTTCACAAGATCCTGGGGCTGCTGAAGTCAGATGTAGGTATGAGCATCCTCATCAAGGAGCTGGATAAGGGCCCCGATATCCGTAAGAGTGCGATAGCCATACTGGTTTTCTTTGATAAGCCGGAGGTCATCAAGGCGCTGGTGGCCTGCCTCGAAAAAAATATTTCCGACGACGAGCGGGTTATGATCCTGGACCACGTCAAACGTCGCGCCGGTGCCGATGTCATAAAGGATATCATTGCCCTGATCGAATCGTTCCAGGCCACGCAGGTTTCAGCGGAAGTGATAGGGAGGTCTTTCGATGTGCTCAAGACCATCGGGGCTGAGTCGGACGAAGTGCTGAATTTTCTCATTTCGATAATCAATGCCGAGCGTCAAGACACCAAGATCAGGGCCCTTGCCGTTGAGTCCCTGTCATCCTTCAGGGCCATATCGGTGTTCGAGTCCCTGCTGAAAAAAGGGGATGATGCGCTCTGCGCCGCGGCGTACAAAGCCATATACGTGCTGGCGGCCGATCTTTCCGAAAAGGCCCGGCAGATGAAAACCGAGGATGACCGGCTCTACACCTACACACCGGATAGCGAGGACAAGATCGTTCTGGATATCAGGGTCCTCCTGGGCAAGATGACCCACGAGTTTGACCGGTATTCAAACAGCACCAAGATAGCCTTCATATGCGCCATGATAGCCTGCAACCACCGGGAATATCTGATCTACGCGATGAAGGCCCTCACCTCGAACGATGTCGAGCTGGTCAGCATGGCGCTCTATTCTCTCTTCCAGAACGTTGAGCGCCTGCGCGACCCGGACAAGCTCTTCCGCAACCTCATTGCCATATCGACCGAGATAGACCGGTTCAACGAGATGATCGTGGACATATTCGTAAAGTATTTCAGCATGCCCGCCGACTCGCGGCAGTTCAACCTTTTCAAGGACAAGCTCTTCAGTTATATCGTCGTGACACTCGAGACCTATTTCGAGACATACCGGAAAGAGTTCATGATCACGGACGTCATCGAGAAGGGCCTGCCCGACAGCTTTCAGCGAATACGGAAATTCATACTGAATTATTGCTCACCCGATCTCAAGAAGGAGATCGTGGCCTTTCTGACTCAGGACGATCCCGCGCTCGTCAAGCACATCATCGGCGGCATGGCCAAACGGATAACCTTTCTCAGGGAGGAAGAGATGGGCGACCTGCGGCTTCTCGTCGAGGTTCTGCTCGACAAGGACCGCAAGTCGCGCGAGAACTCGGCATCGCGGATCGAGGACCTCAATTTTGAAAAGCTCTATCTCAGGAACCGGATCCTGCGGCTCTGCCGCATCATCGGGTTGTTGCATATTGACGAGGCCGCTTCGATCCTGGTGAACATCTATAATTACCTGAAGAAATATCCTGACCCGGACATTGTCCGCTCGAATGTCCAGACCCTTGCCATGCTCAATTACTCCTATATGCTGGGCGAGATCGAGGTCATGATCACGACCGGCAGCGAGGAGGACCAGAAGAATGCCCTCGGGCTTCTTTCCCTCTTCACCGAACAGCGGTCACTCAACATGATCCTGGAGCTTTTAAAAGGCCGTCTTGCCGAGCAGTCGGAGATCGTCCAGTCGGCAATCACTATTCTCCTCGAGCGCGATATCGCCGGCAACATTACGGCGAATCAAATCTTCAAGGGAATCATAGCACATAACACGAGCCCTGCCGTCCGCAGCCTGGCGATTCTCGGGATAGGCCAGTGCCGTTTTGATACGGATATCGATTACCTCAACGACCTCTTTTATAAAATGGGGCCGGATGAGGCGAAAGACGTTATCGTGCGCGCCATTGCCGGCATCATCACGGACAGCACAAGTTACAACAAGCGGCAGCTGATGCGCTATCTCCAGGAGTACCTGAAAGACCCTGGCATCAAGGTCAGGATTTATTCCTGTCTCCTCCTTGCCCAGCTCGGAAACAGGGACGCCCTGCGGTCCATCAGGGACATGCTTGTCATTAAGAACAAGGGTATCCAGCGGGACATCCTGACAATTATAGGCGACCTGAAATCAATAGAATTCTCTTTCTTTCTTCTTTCGCTTCTCAAGGAGGAGTACGGTATCTCGAAGGATATTATTCCCGTCATATCGAAGCTGCCGGTCGAGGAGATGAAGGAGATCGACGGTTTTGTCGTCAATATCTTCCGCAAGTACGAGGCCCCGGTCATTGACGGGCTCCAGGCGGCGCCGGCAGATACAAGCGATATGTCCGTTGAGGGAATAGCGGAGAGCCGCATGACGATCCTGGAGGTCATTGTTGCCGGGAACGGGCCACGCTCGGGCGAGCAGAATATCCCGGACCTGATCAACCTGAACCTGAGAATCAAGTCATTGATTGCATCGGCAATTCAGGACCGCGGAGGCATGATAACCAGGATGTCGAATACAAGCGTCGTGTCGTATTTCCCGGAACCCCGTACCGCCGCCGATGCCGCTCTCATCATCCAGCGTAATATCAACGCATTCAATGCCGTACGCATCCCCGGCAGGAACATTGACGTATATATTCAACTCATGACCGGAGTGGTCAAAATCGTCAATGACGAGATTCTCGAGCTGCCGCTCCATGCGGCAGAGGATATTGC
>JAKJGD010000023.1 GCA_022704585.1 Spirochaetota bacterium
CCCCCCACAGCCGGCTAGCTGTGGGGGGGTCTATAGTCTGGTACCCCCGAGGCGACTCGAACGCCTGCACATGGCTCCGGAGGCCACTGCTCTATCCACTGAGCTACGGGGGCAATTACAGCGAATCTGCATGTAAAAAGAAATAATCCGGGAATCATTGTCAATGAATTTATTACAAACCGGAAATAAATTGATTCCGTACAGGTTTTCAGGAACATGATGGCCGATTCACAATTTCATTGTCGCCATCGGAAGAATCCGGCGTGCGACACGGAAAGGGCTCGCCCGGTGAAATGCAATTTTTTCTTGACCGGATCCATAACCGGATACTACAACGAACCAGATCCGAGGTACCCATGTCGGCAAAAAAGAAACTGGTGCCGTTTACAAGCGTCTTTAATCCGGTCGAGTACGACAGGAAACCCCTCCCGGATGACATCTTCAATTCAGAAGGCGCCATCCTCGCGTACAGGGGTTACACCCTCCCACGTGACAAGCTGGCAAAAGTATTCGTCTATGTGGAGGACGTTTTCCAGGGCAGCGACATCCCGGACGCCCCCGCCGGAGCACCCCGGAAGAACGAAGAGCACCGGCCCCCGGCCGATACCCCAATCCAGCGGGCCCTCAGGGAAAAGGAGGAAGAGCACCACAAGCCCGGATTCGAGCTGACCGACCAGTACGATGAAGACACGGCCGATAAAATCGAGCAGTATCTCACGGAGATCGAGTTCGAGCCGATCCCCAAAATCAAGACGGCCCTCCGCTCGAACATCCACAACGTGAAAGAGATCTTCCAGAAGAAGATCATCAACAACATGACTTATCTCGTATCCCAGAACAACGAACAGATCACGTCCCAGATAGCCGAATATCTTCATCACATTCTCGACACGAACCTGTTCGCGTCCGATTACCTTGACATGGTTACCGCCGTGCGGACGAAGAATAATTACGTCACGTTCTCCCACGCGCTCTCGACCGCCTTCTACACGATGGCAATCGCGAAAAAGCTGCGGATGCTCCGCGACGACTACCTGGTCAACGACAACCTCGGACGATGGCTCCCGGTAAAAACGAGGACGAACGCGCGCCTCGCTTCCCCGGTTCCCTTCTCGGGCCAGCTCCTGAAATATATTGACCGCCAGAAAAGCACCATACTGATAAAATACGACAACGACGTGAAGGAGGTCCTCTTCGAGAGGATCCATGACCTGATGCACGAATACGCGGCGCTCGACCCTAGAAAAAACAGCTATCCCTCGCTGTCGCCCGCCTACGACGACGGCATGCTTCGCACCCTGACCATGGCCGCCATAAACTGCGACATCGGCAAGCTCTGCATCCCGAACAGGATACTCAACAAGCCGGAAGCCCTGACCGGGGAGGAATGGGAGGTCATGAAACACCACCCCGCGCTCGCAATATCCAAGCTCAAGGAGGTAAACGTCAATATCCCGAAAATGTTCGTTCACATAATCGGCCACCACATTCTCGACAGGACAACCGGGTACCCGGCGGTCAAGGGGAACATCCCTCCGGAGACCAAAATACTGACCGTGAGCGACATGTATGACGCAATGACCTCGCCGAAGCACTACGGGAAAATCTACAGCAACGCCCAGGCCCTTCAGTACATAAAGGAGCTTCTTGAAAAGGGGCTTATCGACCTGCCGCTGTACCTGGCCGCGGTGCATACGTTCGGAGAATATAACCACGAGTTCGTGAAGCGCCGACACAAGAAGCTGAGTGATGCTGAAACGGGCGATGAATAAGAGGAAGACGTGATGCCGGTACTGAAAGAAAAACCAAGGGCCGTTGCCCGCGATCATTACCTCCTGGAAATTGCCTGGGACGCCGGCGAGTCACGGCCCGGGCAATTCGTCGCGGTCCGCGTCTCGGAAGGCACCGACCCGCTCCTGAGAAGGCCCTTCTCGATCTTCTCGCGCGATCCCGGGACCGTCAGTATCCTGGTGCGCACCGTCGGCAAAGGAACCGGCCTCCTCGCCCTCAGGGAGCCGGGGGCAATCGATGTCATCGGCCCGCTTGGAACCGGCTTCTCCATACTCCGTGACGCCAGGGTCCTCCTGGCCGGCGGCGGCGTGGGTAACGCCCCCCTCTACTACCTTGCCCGCGAATTAAAGAAGACAGGCTGCGACATTACCTGCATTTACGGCGCACGCTCCCGGGACTTCATCTATCTCGAGGACCGGTACCGCGAGGAATGCTCGCGATTCATACTGACGACCGATGACGGCTCTGCCGGCGAAAAAGGGATGGTCCCGGACGCGGCGGACCGCCTGCTCCGGGACGAGCGGTTCGATATGGTTTACATATGCGGGCCCGCCGCCATGATGAAGGCGACTGCCGCACGCGCGCACGGCAGCCCTGTCGAGGTTTCGGTCGAGAACTATTTCGGGTGCGGCATCGGCATATGCGCAGGGTGCTCCATCGAGACTACTGACGGCAGGAAGCGCGCCTGCATTGACGGCCCGGTCTTCACCGGTACGTCCGTCATATGGGACTCGATGCCGGACTGACGCCCGGCATAATTATGCTTGACCGCATACGGGTCACCATGCTATTATAGCGACATAACACAACATCCGAGGAAACGGACCATGCAGATCCCCAGCAGTCTCGTCACGCTTGCCACCAAGGCCCTTGCCGAATCGATGGACTTCAACCTGATGACCCACGTGGCCAAGGACATAATCGACGGATACGATGTATTCAAAAGAACCGGGTTCCGGGAGAGCATGGTCATTCCGCAGCGGGACGCGGCGCGCCAGATCGTGCAGGACATCGTGAAATCGGGCATGTTCTTCTATTTCGTAGCACTGCTCATACAGATGCAGACCAGCGGGTACAAGGGGAGAATCTATAACGTCTCGTACCTGAAGGACATGGTAAAGCTCATCAATGACGATTGCGGGTACATATACGACGTCGAGAACAAGCTCTTCGTGGAAAACCCGTCCCGGCGGCGGACGAGAAACTGGGGCGCGTTCCTCGAAGGCCGGGATTACATCGTCTCGTTCCTCCGGCTGGACATCGTCGGTAATTCCCAGCTTGTACGGAAATACCCGGAGAACCTGATACACGCGACCTACGCCGACCTCAGGAAAATAGTGGAGCGGGCCATCGACAAGCGGAACGGCCGCATCTGGAACTGGGAGGGGGACGGCGGCCTGGTGGCTTTCTACTTCGCGAGCAAGAGCCTGCTGGCCACCCTGAGCGGTATGGAGATAATAAACGAGCTGTTCGTGTATAATCTCCTCCGCTGCAGGCTCGGCGAACCGGTTCAGGTGCGCGTTGCCGTCAACACGGGACTCTGCGAATACACGGAGGACTTCGAGGAGCTCATGAAGAACGATTCGATCAAGGAAACGGTCCAGATCGAATCGAAATACACCAAGCCGAACTCGATGACTATCAGCAATACCGTCAGCTCCAAGCTCGACGCATCCCTCCTGTCCGGTTTCGATACCGTCGAGGTAGACGCCCGGACGAAATACTACGGCTACAGCATCAACCTGGAGAAATAAATGAAGATTATCATATTCTCAAACACCAAGAACATCGAGAAAAGCTTTGCCGGCCTGGCCAGGAACAAAAGCAACGTGCTCCAGATTTCACCCGCCGCCGAGCTCAAGAAAACAGTAAAAAAAATACCCGAAGGCTCGCTCGTGTACGCCGACCTCTCCTCCTTCAGCAAGACCGAGGCGCCTCAGGTGCTGAAGCAGCTCGCCAAGCTCGAGGGCTCATCCTATGCCGTTATCGATCCGAAAGGATCGGTCACCGACGTAGCCGAGCTCTTTCACAACGGCGCGGCCGATTACATTTCAGCCCCTGTTATGAAGAAAGGAGTGTCTCTCAAGCGGCTTGAAGAGCTCATGAAATTCAAGAAGATCGAGGCCCCGGATGAGAAGCTCAAGGCCATGAAAAAAGATTATATACTCTCCGGCACCGACTGGAAAAAAGTCCAGGTGGGCAAGGAATACACCTTCTGCTTCCTGCTGGTCGAGCTGGACAACAAGAACGACCTGAAAGGCACCGGACCGGAGCAGTTCAGCCGTATCACCACCGCCTTCCGCCAGTATATTGAGGGGGTGGTAACCCCCCTGAACGGCAAGATCTGGATATGGATGGATTTCGGCGGGCTGGTCCTGTTCCCCTTCGACGGCAGGAAATGCGACGCTATCGAGACGGCGTTCAAGCTCATGCTGGACCGCAAGCTGATGAGCGCGATGATCGTCCAGCTCGATATAAACCTCTCATACCGGATCGCCCTGCATATCGGCAACACGGTCTACAAGACAAAGGGCGAGACCGGGACCATCATCTCTGATTCGATCAATTCCGTTTTTCATCTGGGGCAGAAGTACGCGGAGCCGGGATGCTTCTACATGACCGATGATGCTTTTCTCCTGACCCCGGCGGGCCTCATGAACATGTTCGTCCCCGCGGGCACGTACGAGGGCCGCAATATTCTCCGCATGAGGAAGATACTTTAACAGATTGCTGAAAAACTCCATCTCTGGAGTTTTTCAGGGTCGGTTTTCGAAGTGAATTCGTAAAACCTCACGTTTTTCTCGTCTTATGCCTCGAAAAACGGCGATACCTCCATGTATCGCCGCAGATTGCTGTTTTCAGCAAACTGCCAGTCAGGCGCAGTGCCGCTACTTGAACAGCGGCGAGAGCTTCTTGAACTCACCGGTCCCCGCCTTCTCCAGCAGCATGAACGCGATCGTCTCCGTGGGATAAACAAGCGCACCCGCGCCCGCAAGGGCCCGGAGCGCGTATTTCCAGTCGTGCTTCCGGCGCGAGGCCACCGCGTCGCTGGCAACGACCACGCGATACCCCTTGCGGAGGAGGCTCAGGGCGGTCTGGAAGACGCACACGTGCGCCTCGATGCCGGCCATGACGAAAGTATTCTTCCCGGCGCCGGCGATGGCCCGGGCAAGGGCGTCGTCCCGGACACAGTCGAAGCAGAGCTTCTCCAGGGGCTCGATGCCGGCAAGCAGCTCTGAAAGCGGGCCCACCGTCAATCCCAGGCCCTTCCGGTACTGCTCGGACACGATAACCGGCATGCCGAAAAGCTTCGCCGCCTGGATGAGTATTCCGGTATTCTTCACCGCCAGCTCGATAATTCCGGGCTTCATGGCAGCCGCGAGCTTTTCCTGCATATCGATGACGATAAGGCCCGCATCAGCGCGGCCGATACTGTAGGATGCAGCGTTCATATTATTTCCCCCTGGCGAGACAGGATATCTATTCCAGAAGATCGTCATCGATATGGTCGATGATCGATTCCTCCTTTTTCCTTTCCATCTGCCTGATAATGGTCTGCTTCTGGTCCCTGGATATATTTTCCTTCGGCATCTTCTTCGGGATCGCTGTCCCGCCCAAAACGCCGGAGCACACGTCACAGGTCTTCTCCGGAACCGTTCCCGGCACGAAGACTTCCTCAATCGTGTCGGCGCAATCGGCCGACGGCAGGAGGCCCGATTTTTCGCACACCTCGTGCGACAGAAGAGCCCCGTACTGCGGGAAGTCCAGGACCGGCTCGCCCTTCAGGGCATTGCGCATGTACTCGCCCCAGATCGGGGCCGCAACCGCGCCGCCGGACTGGTTGATGCCGAGCGACAGGCCCATCTTGTCATACCCGACCCAGATGCCGGTGGTCACCTGCGGCGTGAACCCGACGAACCAGGCGTCCTTCCAGCTGTTGGTGGTTCCGGTCTTTCCGGCCGCCGGCCTTCCCGGCGAAGCGGCGCCGCCGGTCCCGCCGCTGATGACGCTCTCCATCATGCTTATCATAACCTGGGCGGTCTCGGGCTTGATGACCTGCGCGGACCCGTCACGCTCCTTGTCTGCGAGGATCTTCCTGACGTCCTCCTCGCGGTTTTCCAGAACGTTCCCATCCCGGTCCTTCACGTACCGTATCGCGAAGGGGATCACGTCCCTGCCGCCATTGGCGATGATGCCGTAGGCCGTGGTGAGCTCGAGAGGACTCACCTCCATGGAGCCAAGGGCGATCGAGAAATTCCGGGGAATTCTCGTCTTGATATCGGACTTGTCGATTTTCAGGAACCGGGCCAGGTATTTCATGATATGCTGTATGCCGAGCTGCTGGGATATGCGGACCGATACCACGTTGATCGAGAGGGCCAGAGCCTTCCTGAGCCTGACGAAACCGGAGTATTCGCCCTCGTAGTTCTCCGGGATCCAGTCGCCGCCCTCGCTGTCGAGGAACACGACCGGCGAGTCCATCACCGTGGTCGCGGCCGTGAACTCGCCGCTCTCAATCGCGGCTGAGTATATGAGCGGCTTGATGGAGGACCCCGGCTGGCGCTTCGCCTGCACTGCCCTGTTAAGCTGGTTGATGCTGGTGAACTCGCTGCCTCCCACCATCGCCACGATATAGCCGTTGCGGTGATCGATGGATATGACGCATCCCTCCACTTTCTGCAAGCTCCTGTCGTCAAGATAGGAGCCCCGGTATTTGTCCAGGAACTTGCTCACGTCATCGATGCCTGCCAGGAAATTCAGCCCGTCCAGTTCCTCCACTATCTCGTTGCGGATGAAGCTGTTTATCTTTTCCCGCTGGCGCGAGCCTTTCTTCTTGAACGACGGCAGGTTAAAGAGAAGCCTCAGCATCTCGACCGTATCGCCGTAATTCTCGATGATGTAATCGTCATTCTTGAACGCGAGCTTACCGGAGGTGACGGTCTGCCGCTCGAGCCCGCGTTTCAACGCTTCCTGGGCCGCTATCTGCTTAATCACGTCAATCGTTGTGTATACCTGAAGGCCCTTCTCGTAGACAGCCTCGTTCCCGTATTTCTTGACCAGCTCGCGCCGCACGTACTCGGTGAACCAGGGCGCCTTGTTCTCGCGGGAGCTCATGGTCGTCATGCTGGGCGAGAGGCCGCTCACATAGTCCAGGTAATCCGGCCAGAAGTCAAGGAAGGCGCGTTCTGCCTGGCTGACTGTAATGTCCCCCGACTCGACCATCTTCGCCAGCACGATCTTGTGGCGCTGGATGGATCTCTTCGGGTGCTTGATCGGCGAAAACTGGTTGGGCGCGGAAGGAAGCGACGCCAGGAGAGCGCATTCCGCCAGATTCAGTTCCCATACATGCTTGTCGAAGTAGAGCTTCGACGCGGCCTCGACGCCGTAGGTGCCGTGGCCCAGGAATATCTGGTTCAGGTACAGGCCCAGGATCTCCTCCTTGGAGTAGGTGAATTCCATCATTACCGCGATGCACGCCTCCTTGATCTTCCTATAGAAGCTGCGCTCTCTGGTGGTGAGGAGCACTTTCGTCAGCTGCTGCGTGATGGTGCTGCCTCCCTGTTTGATCCTGCCTGAAAAAATATTTATAAAAAATGCCCGTACGATCCCCTTGGGATTGACGCCCCAGTGATCGTAGAACTCGTTGTCCTCCACGGCGATAAACGCGTTGATCAGGTTCTTCGGTATTTTCCTGAGCGGCACTACGTCCCTCTTCTGGGAAAAAAGCTCGGACACCAGCACGCCGTTCCTGTCGTATATCTTGGTGGTCGCGTTTGGCTGGAAGGTCGCCAGGTCCCGCACCCTGCCGAAATCAAACGCCAGGATTATGATGAAGGCAATCATGACCCCGACCGCTATGCCGACAAGCGCTGCCGGTGTGCGGCGCAGGTAGGAAAAGAGGGACATGGCCAGGTTAAGCACTTTCCCGATCGTGCCGTTGACCACACCGCTGATCGAGTAGGCGGCGCTGGTGTAGCGCCTTGTTCGGCCCCCGGATCCGAATATGGCCGGCCCGGCGGCGCTGCCGGTCTTTCGGGGCAGTTTTTCCCTGAGAGAGGAAAGCAGGGGGAGACTGATGTTTTTCAGATTCCCGGCCGTGGTCTTCAGCCTGCCCGAAATTGCAGACACCAGGGCCCTGGCGCTTATCGCCAGACGCAACTCTTCCACTGGTGGCTTTTTTGATATGCCATCCTTTGAGAACCTGGTTCGTTTGCCCTGGTATTTCGTCATGAGGTAACCTTGATTCTGGTTAAAATCATTCCGGCACAGGATTATTGCAAGAATTAATCTGACTGGAACGGGCAATTTTTCAAACTCCGGCCGAGGCTGATAATCTCCCTGCATTTTCCCGCATTTAAGCCGTATGTTTTCAGCACGGGCAGGGTCCGGAAGTATGCCCGAACGGTTCCTTCATCAATTAATTTACAGCTCCAGCCGGATTATTGGATGACAAAGGAAAAATATTATTGATATGTGTCACATGCCGGACACGAACGGATTCATTTAAATGCCCGCGCGTTTCCAGATGCAGCTGCGGGGTCGAGATCCGAAATAAATCTGCAAGACGTTATTGATACGGCCCCGGAGTGGAACTAGTACCAGCATGAACCAGACTGATAGTGCACATTCGTCCATATCGTGTTCATGGTAATGCCGTTCGCCACAACGTTCATCGTTGTGATCATCGCGGTCAACCAGCAGAAGATGCGGCGCAGGCAGTTCCGGCAGCGCGAGGTGATCGAATACCAGAACCGCCAGCTCCAGAAAAATAACCGCCTGATAGAACGCAAGAACTCCCAGATGAGCAGCGATCTGAGGCTGGCGCGTACCATACAGAACAACCTGATACCGCTCGATCCTCCCGTCATCAGCGGGGTGGAGTTCCATCCGGCATACCTTCCGGTGGAAGAGCTGGGCGGCGACATGTACGACTTCATCCCGTTCAGCGGGCAGAGCCGGGTCGGGATTTTCATCAGCGACGTTTCAGGCCACGGAGTTCCGGCGGCGCTTATATCGGCCATGGTCAAGGCGCTGGTTCACAACGCCGGAAATGAAAAAAACGGATGCTCCGAGTTTCTGTCGTTTCTCAACAGCAGGTTGGCAGGCCTTGCCTACAATAACTTCGTGACCGCGTTGTACGGGATTTACGAACCGCCGACACGTGTTCTCAGGTTCGCACGGGCCGGCCATCCCTATCCCTGCCTGATTGAATCAGCCGGGGGTGTTCGGGAGCTTCGCTCGAACGGCCGGTTTCTCGGTGTCATGAACGAAAACCAGTGCGAAGAGAGTTCAATCACGCTGCACCCCGGCGACAAGGTCCTATTTTTCACCGACGGGCTCACTGATGCGGTAAACGCACGCGGCGAGATATTCGAAAGCACCCTGTTCGGTGATATTCTCACGCGCATGAAGGATGTACCGGCAGAAACCATGGTCAGCACTATTATCGAAAAGCTGTTCCAATTCTGCGACGGGGGCAGGATAAACGATGACATCTGCATGGTCGGTATGGAAGCAACCCGGTGAGACACTCCTCCGGGTGAGCGACGCCGCGGGCATTATGGTCGGGGTCGCGGGGCAGAAATATCCCCCTCGTTGCGATTCCAAAGAGTGCAAAATACAATTGACAAATAGAATATTCTTGTCGTAGAATGAATCAACATGAGACATGCTCATGTTCCGGACTGCATTATTCCCAGATGTTATCTCATTTTTTCGTTTCCTGCTAACAGTTTATTTCTTTTGATCTGTCACATACTGATTCTATAACCGGTTCAGGAATCTGGCGAGAGCGAGGAATTACATCACTATACCAGTCACATTGCAGGAGATATTCAATGAAAAACTTTATCACGCTTCTCATTGCCATTGGCATAATTGCATCATTGTCTCCCCTGTTTGCAAAAGACCAGGAAAAACTCCGGGTGGCAATAATGGATTTTTCAGGCCAGGACATCACACCCCGTGACGCAAAAAAAATCTCTGACCTGATCAGGACCGAGATGATCAATACCGGACAATACACCATCATCGAGAGGAGCGAGATGGGCAAGATCCTCCAGGAGCAGGGGTTTTCCATGACCGGCTGCATCGATGTTTCGTGCGCCATCCAGGCCGGGAAGCTGCTGAGCGCCCGCAAGATGCTGGTGGGGACCATCATGCAGCTCGATGAGCAGCTGATCATAAACGGCCGCATTATCGACGTCGAGAAGGGCACCGCAGATATCGCGCAGAAGGAGATCGCCGAGTCGCGCCGGGACCTCGTCAGGGCGGTTGAATCCTTTGTCAACCGCATCACCCTCAGGGTCGCGCCAAAAGGATACGCGGCCCGGTATGACACGTATAGGCGCAAGGCGGCAGGCAAGTCGGCCATCCCGGCAAGCCGGTTTGGCTGGGCGGCATTTCCTTTTCTCTGCCTGTCCCTTGCCGCATCCGGGGTCGGCATATACGCGGATATAAAGTATAAGGAAAATTTAAAAACGCATTCAGGCAATTCCTTTTACCCTGCGAATCTTACAATTGCAATAATGATGATATCCCATGATGCGAATAAAAGGGCTGAAACAATAAAAAGATTTAAAGACATGCGGCTCTATTCCGGCATAGCTTCCGGTATAACGGGCGGTGTGGCGATTATACTGGGCATAGTCTGGCTCGCCAGACTGACGGAAGAGGAGGAGATCGGTGCTAACGGCGCGATCGGCATCAACCGGGAATTGTCCCTGGTCCTGCCTGCCCGGTATTATAACGATTGCTTCAATTTCACGAAAAGAAACCAGTACGGTTTCGGCCTGGGCCTTGCTATGAAATTTTAACGGGATCCAGCATCAGGATTTTGCAGACGCCCGGCTTTTCGTTTTCGGCTTTTTCCCTGCTGCCTTTACAGACGGGGCCTCACGGCATGCCTCGAACTCATGCTGGTCGTACTTCTTGAGCATCTTGTAGATCTCCCAGAGGGAAAAGTAGAGGGTGAGGAGGAGCGGGCCGACGAACACGCCCGGAAGGCCGAAGGCCTGGATGCTGCCCAGGAGCAGGAAGAAAAAGACGATCGGGGGGAAGTTGAGTTTTTCCCCGAACACTTTCGGCTTCACGACGTTTTCAAGGAGCAGGTACCAGCCGAGGCACCATATCCCCAGGAAGAGCGCC
>JAKJGD010000532.1 GCA_022704585.1 Spirochaetota bacterium
CTGGTTCTCGATGGCCCGGGCCCTGACCAGCACCCGCCAGTGCTCAAGCCGGGGGTGGGGAAAGGCGGCGGGCAGGAGTGCGAGCTTCGCTCCCCCGAGGGCATAGGTGCGAAAGAGCTCGGGGAAACGCACGTCGTAGCAGACTGCAAGCCCGGTCCCGCCCCAGGGGGTATCGGCCATGCTGATCGAGGAGCCCGGCTCCATGTGCAGGTGCTCGCCCATGTAGCTGAACAGATGCGCCTTGCGGTACCTGGCAGCCGGCGTGCCGTCGGGGCCGAAGAGGAATGACGTGTTGGAGAGACGGCCCTCCCCGCTGACCTCGGGCATGGTGCCGTTGATCCATATAGCGTGGCGCCGCGCCATGTCCGCGACGCGCTCCACCGTGCGGCCGTGTTCAGCCGCGGTACGGCGGTTGTAGTCCCAGTTAAAGCCGGTTGTCCACATTTCCGGGAAACAGACCAGGTCGCTTCTCCTCCTGGCCGCTTCAGCGACGAGAGGCTCCGCCTTCGCGAGATTCGCCTCCGGATCGGAAATCGCGACATCGATCTGGGCCAGGGAGATGGTTAGCTTCATTGCCGGGACTCGCCTCCTGCTGGGCAGTTTAATTACCGTGGTGCGTTTGATGGGTCTGTATACACGAGCGGCGGGTTCTTTTCAACAACAAAATATGCGGCCGTACCTTTCGGTACCCATCGCTTATCACGGCGTTTTTTTCTTTACAAAACCCGGCTTTCACGCGAAAAATCTACACGTGAGTCCGCAGGAATAAAACCGGGGTAACACAAGCCATGACATCGCCACGCACACGGATCATTCGCGCGCCGTACATCATCCCGCTGCTCTGCGTCCTTGCGTGCGCGCTTCCTTCATGTAAAAAAAAGGAAGGGGGAGAGCAGCTCGATCGGGACAGCCTGCTCTATACCATGTATGTCAAGAATCATTTCATCAGTCTTTACGAGAAGTACATGCCCGCGACCGTTACGATCCTCACGCCGGGGGGAGCGAACGGGAACGCCCCGGTCGGCTCCGGCTTCTTCATCAACGATGAAGGATACATTATCACCTGCAGGCACGTGGTTGCCGGCAGGAAAACCTGCTCCGTGATGCAGGGCATGACCGGAAAGGTCTGGACGGCGGCGGTCTTTCACGAGGACCCTGCATACGACCTCGCACTTCTTAAAGCAGACTTCGGAAGAAAAAAACCGGACAGGCTCCCCCATATACCGCTCTCCGCCGATGCCCGGGCCAGGACCGGCTCCCTCTACATGGCAATCGGCGCGCCGGGCGGCATGAAGGAGACCATGCTCTCCGGGATCGTGGCGCGCGATCTCAGGCTGAACGCCGACCCGGCCATGCCCGGCCGGAGCTACGTCCAGCTCGGCGGTCCGGTGCTCCCGGGCTCGTCGGGTGGGCCCGTTCTGGACATGTCGGGAAGCGTCATCGGCATGATGCGCTTCACGCTGATCGCGGGCGGCCCCGTGAACGGCAATTCGATAGACGAGACGATCACGATCAACCTGTAAGAAGAGGATTTTACCGGAAACGCAACGACGCATGGAAAATTCCATGCGTCGTTTTTTATCCTCAACATATGCTCCTGTCAAATTCCCCCCGCCCCCCATTGGGGGCGCGATGGAAATATCTTCATGTGATAAAAATGCCGAATGGTGAATATATCGAAATTATTGTTCCGCATGTCCAATCATTTCTGTAACTGAATTTATAATGCTTATGCGTGCTGCTCCTTTACATGTGCCCCCTCCGGGGGACAGAGGGAGGAAGAAGCAGGGAACAGATGATAACCCCGGGAATTAATATTGACAAAATGATTTCTCTTCTGCTATGCTCATGGTTCGCCGTTTTAAATACAAACCACCTGTAAAGCGAGAAACTGATGCCTGCAATGACCCCGTTGAACACCTTTTACCTCGTATGCGCCTGTGCGGGGCTTGCCCTGCTCATCGTACGCATCATACTCATGATCGCCGGGGCCGGGCACGACGCAGGCGCCGATGTGCACGCGGACGTCGCTTCCGGGCATGACATGGCGGCCGGACACGACGCCGTGTCCGGTCACGGGGACGGGGCGGACCATCATGCCGATTCCCATCACACCGATTCGGACGCGAGCTTCAAGATGCTCACGCTCCAGGGCGTCATGGGGTTTCTCCTGATGTTCGGCCTCACCGGCTTCATCCTGAACGGGATCGCGGTCGCGGGCGGGGTCATCTCGGCCGCCGGGGCAGTCGCGGCCGGCGTCGCGTCCATGTGGCTCATCGCAAAGCTCTTCTCCCTGCTGATGGGCCTGCAG
>JAKJGD010000533.1 GCA_022704585.1 Spirochaetota bacterium
GAAAGTGAAACGAGCAGATGGCCCCCGCCGCATCCCACGTCCAGGAGCCGGCCCCCCGCGGACATCGCGTCCAGGACCGGACCGAGTATTTCGCGCCTCTCATCGAGCATTTCGGCAATGGCCGGGGCCACGGCCCGGTCGTAGAACCACGATTCGAGGAAATGGTACGGCGCGGTAATATCGCGAAACATGACGCTCTATCCGGAATAGCAAATCTCCCGCGCGGGGCGGGGCGTTTTACCAGTGAAGGTTGTCCGAGTTTGTTACCTGTAAATACTGGCGTATCTTCTCCCTGATCGATTCGGGCAGCTTGATGCCGATCGACTTGAGGCGCGACTCGTACTTGTCGAAGGAGCGCATGTGCTGGGAGGTCGTGGCAAAGATGCGGAAATAGGAGCGGATGCTTCCCTCCATCTCGCGGCGGAACTCGATGTCCTCGTTCAATATGTCCTCTATCGGGGCAATGGCCTTGTAGTTCACCGGCCTGCAGATCGAGCGGTAGGCCACGAACCGCTGGGTGACTTCACACTCGTAGTTCTTGGTGATGATGCTCTGTTCCACCACGTTGAGGTCGATGCAGTCGATGATCTCGAACTTGTACTTGTCGCCGATGATGTTCTCCAGCAGGGCGCGTGCGCTGTTGTAGTAATCGCATTGCAAATACATGTCCTGGCAGTTCCGGCCGCACCTGACATAGAGCACGATGTCGATGTCCGAGCTCTCCTGCGAGATCCCCATGTTCACCGAGCCCACGATGTCCATGGCGATGTCGTCGAACTTGTCCTTCAACAGCTCAACCGCATGCTCGAGCTCGTCCAGTCGCTCCTCGGTCTCCTGAGTACGGAACATGCGGAAGAAGTTCTTGATCTCCTTGAACAGCTCGATCTCGGGTATGTGGTGGTATTTCTGGATTTTAGTGTCGTAGTTCTCGCCCAGCCGGCGGGCGTTGTAGCGCTCAAGGTCTATGATGTCATCCAGCCATTTACCCTCGATGCAGTAATGCTCGGCGATGTCGTGTATCCGGTCGTCCACGAGCTTCTTCAGGGATATCTTTTCCATGTCGTTCTCGTTGAACTCGATCTGGTAGAAGAAGCCGCCTTCCGACACTTCTCCCTGGACCGTCGTTGCCTCGCCGAAATTCGACGGGTTCAGGTACACGCATCCCTCGACGGCGCGGAAGCCCCAGTCGTTGTGCACGTGCCCGGTCAGGCAGAGCTTGACGGGGTGGTTCTCGCAGAACGTGCGGAGCGACGGCGAGCCGGACGGCCCGATGCGCGCGATCCGGTCATGGATCCCGTGCGCGGGCTGGTGCGCCGCTATGATATCGGGCTTCACCGCTTTGAAAAAGTTCCACATCTCGTTATTGCGGTCGCTGGTGCCGATGCCTGCCCCGTACTGGACGATGTACCGCTCGGGTATGCCTGCTGTCCATACGTCCGCGCCGCCGTACCCGGCGATCTTGAGGCCGTTGATGTTATGCCAGTGCAGGTGCAGGTCCCGTTCGTGCAGGGACGTGTACTGGAGGTCCATGTCATAGTTGCCCGGGAGGGCGAAGACGGAGGCCGAGGACTTGAACGACATCATGTTTTCGAGCACCTTGTATTTTTGCTGCATGACGCGGCGGGCCCGTATCGTCAGCTGCTGGTATTCGCTTCCTTTTTCTATGATATCTTCAGGAACATTGGGCGAGTCCAGCAGATCGTCTACGAAGTCCTCCAGCAGCATGGTATCCTTGCCCATTTTTTTCCTGAGGCTGTGGAGGAACGTCTGGATGTCATGATACTGGATGGCGGTATTGATGCTGTAAAAAGGAATGTCGATAAGATCGCCACCGATGATATAGACATCGGAAACCGTTTCATAGAGAAGCGCCGCTGCCTGGTTGAAAGAACCGTGTATATCAGTGAGAAAAATTATTTTCATGGGAGAGGTTTCATTATGGCGTATTTTTTATTTGGCGTACGTATGAGGTCTTTACACCGGTCCTGTTGCAAGTCATGCCAGCAATGATAAATTATCACTGCTTTTTTATCAATATAATTACTGTGGTGAAATTTCACAACTATTAAACTGAGGGAATGTATCTTTGAATGATCATTGTTACCCGCTCGTTCATTTTTTAATTCTTTTATAATCATATCATTTTATGATCAGAATTAATTACTGGGCATTTTTAATTCACATTCGAATTGATAAGATTTTTATTGGCAAAGTATGTATGTTTTGTATAAATACATAATTTTGCAAACCAACCAGACGGTTAATGTGATTGGCTTAATCCTGAAATACAGTTATTGATCTTTTCGAATA
>JAKJGD010000534.1 GCA_022704585.1 Spirochaetota bacterium
GCCGACCGCTGTCCCATGGACGCAATTTCCCTGGACGGCGCCGTGACGATCAACCGGGATCGCTGCATAGGCTGCGGCGTATGCGCCACCGGATGCCCGTCAGGCGCGGTTACGATGGAGCGAAAGCCGGACGATAAAATCCGCCGGCCTCCATCGCCGGAAAAGTATACCTTCATGCGCTCGTCCCTCGATTATCATGCGGATGTGGAGGCGGCACGAAAGAAGGGATGAGGGTTGCGCCTGCGGAGACAGCCCGGGATTGATTGAAAAAATTTGGGCGGGAGCTTCTTCATGGAGAAATACAACTTTAACGCCAAAAATAAATTCATTTTCGGAGCGGCGACTGCCGCCTACCAGATAGAAGGGGCTCGCTCTGAAGACGGCAAAGGCGATTCCATCTGGGACGCATTTTCCCACCGTAAAGGAAAAATCCTGCGCGGCGATAACGGCGATCTGGCCTGTGACCATTATCATCTCTTTAAAAATGACGTGGCGCTCATGAAGGAGATCGGGATAAATGGATATCGCTTCTCCATCTCCTGGCCGCGCGTCATACCCGACGGTGACGGGCCCGTAAACCGGAAGGGAATCGATTTCTACAAGAGGCTTACGGAGCTTCTCCTTGAGAATGGCATTGCCCCCTTCCCCACACTTTTTCACTGGGACCTGCCCCTGTCGCTCCAGAAGCGGTACGGAGGCTTCGTCAACCGGAAATGCGTGGACGCGTTCTGCCGCTATGCCGAAATTACAGTCAATGCGTTGAAAGGAACCGTCAGGCACTGGTTCACCATCAACGAGCCGTGGGAATTCTCCTGTTTCGGCCATTTGATCGGCACGCACGCCCCGGGCTCCCACTCATTCAGGAAATTTTTCAGGGTCATGCACCACCTGCTCGTCGCGCATGGCAAGGCTGTCCCGGTGATAAAATCATGCGACCCGGAGGCGAAAGTCGGGATCGTCATCAGCATGACCCCGATACATCCTGCCACGGACAGGGAAAGGGACCACAGGGCGGCACTCCTGGCAAACCAGTTCATGAACCACATCACGCTCAAACCGCTTTATCACGGGGAGTATCCGGCCGAGCTGTGGCGAAACGCTTTCCTGTTCAGGCCCCGGATCACGGCGGACGACATGGACACGATTTCAACAGCAACCGATTTTGTCGGGCTCAATTACTACAGCCGCGAGCGGGCAAGCTACAATCCCATTATGCCGGTAATCAGGGCGAATATCTCCGGCGCACGGGTCCCGGAGAAACAATATATCGATAAAGAAGGAAAGCAGCGGACCAGCATGGGGTGGGAGATATATCCCGGGGGCATGTCCGAATGCCTCTCCATCATACGCGACACGTACGGCAATCCCCCGGTCCATATAACAGAAACCGGCGCCGCCTTTGATGACGAGGTTGGCAGCGGCGGCAGGGTTGCGGATCCGCTGAGGATAGAATTTTTGAAAAACTATATTCGCGCGGCGGAAGTTTCAGACCGCCAGGGGTCCGATCTGAGAGGGATTTTCGTCTGGTCATTGATGGACAATTTCGAGTGGGCTGCGGGCAGGGCCAAACGGTTCGGACTGATATATGTCGATTACCGGAACCAAAAAAGGATCATTAAAGATTCCGGTATCTGGTACCGGGACCTGATCGCTGATTACATCAAACAATAGCGGCTCGCTGGCGTATTACGCGTGACGGGTCATTGTTCTCTGTAGTTAAAGAACCGGGTTTTTTCCCCCGTCACATGAACCGCTCGAACCGGTCCCTGTCCGCCTTGCAGATGGGGCAGACGCCGGGCGGCTCCTCCCGCGCGCAGAGGTACCCGCATACCTTGCAGCGCCATACCGGCAGGGACAGCTCTGACGGCGCCGTGCCGGCTGTTTGTTCCTTCTCCTTCAACCGCTCCTCCTCCGCGGGCCGGCGCTCGGGAACGGGCGCCAGCACCTTTTCGCCGCCTGCAATTTTCTCCGACACGTACAGACCGCAGTAGCAGGCATCATATTCGGACAGGTCGTCATCCCGGTAGTCGCAGGGACAGATAATATCGAGGTCTTCCCGCCTCACGCCCGACGCGAGCCTGCAGGGGCAGGCGCGGTACCCGTACCTGTCTTCATTTATAAGCAGACCCCGTACCAGCTCCCTGGTGAAGGAGTCGTCAGGGTTCAGGTGGTAGCCGTACCGCTCCGCATCTTCGCTTAGTTTACGGCACAACGAATCAAGGGATGTATCGTTGATCTCTTTTCCTGGCATTACCCGGCAAGCTCCCGAATCATTTTCTCATCATAACCGGTGATGCATTT
>JAKJGD010000024.1 GCA_022704585.1 Spirochaetota bacterium
GCCATGTACACCGCCGTTAATACTGCGACCGGCAATCCCTACGAGAAAGCAAAGGCCGAGGGCTTTGAAGAGGTGAAGGGAAAATTCCTGGCATGCTCAAAGTGCGGCGATTACGGCTGCGCTTCGTGCATCAAGGGCGGGCTTTGCCCGACCTGCCAGAGGGGATAAGCGGCAACCCCGTTAGCCCGGAAATCAGCCGGGACGGTTCAGCGGTCCGGTCCCTAAGCGGTTTTCCTGGTCCGTAAAACCCTGTTTACGGAAATCGATATATCGCCTGCGTTATTGTGTTCTTTGACGCAATTGAGCCAGGCCCTGGCTTCCGCTTCGTCCTTATTGATGGCCTCGTACACGCGGTCGAAGATGACCGCGCCCGAGCTTTTACTCGAGCAGCTGGTTTCATATATTTTGGGCGCTATGAACATGACCGGCCTCGCATTTTTTCATTTTTTAACGCGCCTCTACCGGGCGCTTTGAATAGATAAATATACTAATGTATGCCGCCGGATCAAAAAGATTTTCTTGTTTATTTTCCTGAAATGATTATTTTATAAACAGGTATTACTCGTAAAGGCGAGTGAGGGACGAAAATAGCAGATATTGAAGAAAATCAGGATTCACGAACACGGCAGATATCTGGCGTGTAACTGCTGTGCTACGCCAGGGAGAATATAAACGGGGGGCCAGTATGAGTGAAAAACAATATATATACAGGTGCTTTACCTGCTCCTCTACGAAAGAATACAGGGAGGGCGAGAACGCTCCGATCTGCTGCGATATGGCAATGACCAGGGAATCACTCCCCCAGTGCACCAGCGCATCCCACCCGGAAATGGCCAGGAACGCCGACAACGACGAGCCCTGCGACGACGGCAGGGGAAAACAATGAGGAGCGTTATTGCTCCTTCACCGATTCATTGAGCTGGTCCACGGTCTTTTTTAGGTCCTTGAGCGAATCCCTGATCGTGTCCGAGAAGTCTGTTTTTATGCCCTCGCCTTCCTTTTTCAGCTTCTTCGTTATTTCTTCAAGCTGCTTCCTGACATCGACCAGGTTTTTCCTGACATCCTCCTTCGATACCCTGGAAACGTCCTCCACGTCCCTGCTGATCCTGTCCCTCAATGATTCGGTAAGCTTCTTGATCGATTGCGTCAGGTCCTGGATGGTCTTGACGAGCTCCTCCTGGGCTTTTTTCTCGTTTTCGGGGGACTGGTTTGAGTCGGTGGTCCCTTCGGCTCCGGCGATGCCGCAGAAAAAGAATACCGCTATGATTGCCGCAAGGGCCTGTTTTCTGAATTTCATGCGAGTTTCTCCTTGTGTATCAATATATGTAATTATTACTTTGAAGATCTTACCTTTTAGACAGACCGTACCGGATTTTGTTCCGGCAATTCGTTGAAATTTCCTGTTTAATGTTGTGATTTATCATCTTTTATTCGAGCAGTACACATGGGTACGGTTGATGCAATCCATATCTCCGGGCTCACGGCCATATTTCCGCGACGGACCTCACAACGAGTGAGCGGGCAGCTTTATTTATATTGACAATCACCTGGTACGCCGGATCATGTTCCCGAATGATCGGGTTGCCGCTTTTCATCTGCACGTATAGCTCCGGGATGAAGATACCTTTATGTCATGTCCGAATAAAATTACCGTGGCTACGCGGAGAGACTCCATGAGAAAAGAATCGTTATTAACCAGCATCCTGGTGGCGTTGACACTGGCGGCCGGGTGCGGGGGGCAGGTGGACCCGGAAACGCATAAAAAAGAAGTATTGTTTTCTTTTCTTTCCGGAGCGACCATGTTCGGAGGTTCGAACACCATCACCATCAAGGTGGTCAATGCCCGGAAGAATCGATCGACCCCTTCCCATGTAGACAAGGACCAATATATTTACATGCAGCCTAATCAGCCGTTTCTCACTCCAGTCAAGAAGAAGGACATGTTGTCTGCCCAGAAAACGGTCTGCCTTGATACCGCTTATGCGGATACCGTCGAGACCGTTTCCGGGAACGCGGTCTATACCTTTACCGCCAGCCGGGCATCAAGCATCCGGTTATATTTTTCAATCGGAAAATCAATTCCCGAGACCACGATAGTCCATTCACCGACCGACACGGACATGCACAACGTGCGGTTCGACTGGGTCGAGATGACCCTCGACGGTTCCAGCACGGCATGCGCCAACCTGACGTCCCTGGAACAGCTCGGCATCTGCATGACCCTGAGGGCGCGGAACGGCTCGGATGACGCGCATGCCTCGACCCTCGGGTGGAGCAAATCGTTCAACGATATCGTTACTGAAACCAAGGTATCGAATGCATCCGCGGTAAAGTATAATGATGATGATCCCGCGAAGATCTGCAGGATAAAAGGAGCGTCCAAGTATCCGGATGACTGGCCCGCGGCCAACATGATCTCCACCCTGATCGGGAAATCCATCATCATGACAGGGGCGTTTAACGGTTCCGACCTGACCCCGGACCATGGAAAGGCGGGTTTCAGGTTTACCGGGACCTTTGCCAGCCCCGGCGGCATACCGCAGATCGAACTATCCGGCAATTTTTACGAGTCAAGCACGCCGCTGCCCGCAACCATGAAAATCGTCGGTCTCTCGCCCGCCGCGGTTTACGCCGCGGATGTGATGCAGTGTAGTGAAATTTCGCATACCGGCGGCGGTTATACGAATGACCAGAGCGCAAAGGAAAATGACCGGTGGGCCAAGCTCTTCGCGCTCCTGGTCGGCGGTATCAATACCGGGATGTGGAAGGTTGAGCCGAACAACCTGCGCTGGTCTTCCGCCATCGCCTATCCGAACGGCGACACCTGCAACCCCTATTCCAGGATGATCAGGGAATATTCAAACTCCTACGGCGATCCCTATTCGGACCTCACGGAAAAGGTCCTGCTTAATTTATTCGAAACCAGGGACGGTAAAACGGTGGATACGCTGGTCATCACGTTGCTGGACGACGCGGAAACAGGCGATCACTCCGACCGTGAAGTCAAAACCCATATGGACAAGGCATTTCTGCAATTATCGATTCCCCCGCCAAATCTGCTCAAGCTCACTCAAATCGACTTTGAGCAGAGTGGATCAATCGTGGGGTCGGATGTCATCGAAGCAAGCAACGACGGTATCGCGGCCCAGTTCCCCTGCGGAATCGTATTCGGGCAACCGGTCAAGATGATCTTTCATTTCAGCGATTATACCCATCCGATCCTGCCCTCTATAACTGTGACCCTTCCCGAAGATGTGTTTGCGGCTCCTGACCCGGCCAAAATATCAATTCCCGCGGGCCACCCGGGCTGGGTAGCGACAGGGGGGCTGTGCAGCTGGCTGCCGATCAATTATACAGGCCCCTTTGTCAACCTGCAGTTTTCCGGGGATTTGAAAGCCGGTAATTACCAGCAATAATCCTCTGCGTACCCGTACGCATGGCACCATGGAACAAGAGGCCCCTGCACAAATCCGGTGAAGGGGCCTTGTTGTATTTTCTTATGCGGGGCCTTGTTCGATGATGCCGGCAACAGCGGGCCCGGCATAACAATCCGGCGCAACAGGGGAATTATGCCGTCATTGCCTGTTGTTACTGTGCTGTATGCTTCTGTGAGCGATCACCAGGGCGAGCAGGGCAAGGGGTACGAAGATATCGCCGACGACAAGAAAAGCGCCTGCATTGTATTCCGCGTTATTTCCTTTCAGTATGATCTCCCTGATGTGGCCCGCAGCAGCCCCAAGCAGGAACACGGCGTAGCCGACCGCGGTCGCGAGCCGGAAATCATTCCTGAATCTGACGGACATCAGGCCAAGAATGCCGAAAGCCAGGTTGGCGACCGCGACCTCGAACTGGAACGGGCTTCCCGCCGGCCATCCGATCTTTGCCGCAACCTGGTCGGCCATGAACGCATGGCCGGTAAAGGCGAACAGGCCGCCGATACCGACGCAAAAGAGCATCATGCCTGCCAGAATCGTCTCCAGGATCTCCGCGGCCCCGGATTTCTTTTTCAAAATAATAATCCCGGCTGACCAGAGCAGCGAGATGAGGAGTAACAGTATCGTAAACATGGCACCTCTGAGAAATCGATATTAATCCTATAAATGTCCGGGCACGATGTCCGGTGTTTTTCTTGTGAGCCTCCGGGTCTCCATGCTCCTGCGAGAGTCTTGAGAACATGTTTCCCGTGAACATATGATGCACGTAGTACAGCTTTGTTGCCGTGCCCATTTCGCGGGACAGGGGGGAAGGGAGGCAGTTAGTCCTTCAGCAGTATACCCGGGTTCACCGCCATCCTGCCGCGTCGGACCTCGAAGTGGAGGTGCGGGCCGGTCGTCCTGCCCGTGTTGCCGGAGCGCGCGATCACGGCGCCGTGCTTCACCCGGTCCCCGACTTTCACCAGCGGTCGCGACAGGTGGCCGTAGTAGCTCCGGTACCCGTGCTCGTGCTGGATCACCACCAGGTTCCCGTACCCTCCCTGGAACCCGGTAAAGATCACCCTTCCGTCCCGGGCAGCGAGCACGTCCGAGCCGCGCGGGCAGGCCACGTCGACGCCGGCGTGGAACTCGGTATATCGCTGGTTGAAGGGGCTCCGCCGCGTGCCGAAGCGCGATGTCACGCGGGGGTTCCGGCTCTGCTTGAGCGGCGCCGCGAATCCCGTCCCCAGGAAGAGCGAGCGCTCCAGGTTCGAGATTTTTCCGCACGGAACGAACAGGTATTTCTTGTCAAGGCTGCTGCACCGGTTGGTGCGGTACACGTACTCGGGCCGGACCTGGTTGTCGCGGAGCATGCGTGCGACCGCCGCGCGGCCCGTGTCCTTCATCACCACGCCGCGCATGTTCGGGATATATATCCTTTTCCCGGGCCTGATGTCCTTCGGGGTGGAAAAGCCGTTCACGGAAAGGAGCGTGTCTATGTCCTGCGACGAGCGCGCCAGGATGGTCCAGAATGTGTCGTCCTTTTTCACGCTGTAGGAATAAAACTTCAGCTCGGGAAGCTCGCTCTCCGGCCTCCTGCTTTTTATCACGTATATGCTTTTACTGATGTCGTCGCGCAGCGATCTCACCGCGCCGTTCTTGTAGGGGTCAAGATTGGCAAGCTCCGGCACTGCCGCGCTGGCAGCCCCGGTAAGAAATTGGCCCGTGAAGATGATGACTGCAATAATGAATGGTGCTTTTCTCATACCGGTCGTCCCGACAGGGATTTTTAATAGTTTCGGAAGAAAGGGCGGGGCGGTTTAGCGGAAAATGGATGGAGACATAAGAAAATCAGTGAATAGTTTAAAGTGAATGGTGAAGAGTTGTTGGGGGAATCCGTTGGTGGCGGATTTTATTCAACACAAAAAGAGCCGGGCAGAGAGCCTGAAATTCCTGCCCTGAATCTGGTGAAGGGTCGCGCGCCTAAAAAATGAACAATCGATTTTATTTACGGCAGCAGCTCGCCCAGCAGCCGGAACACATTCCCGCCCATGACAAGCCGTATTTCCTCCGGGGTGAAGCCCTCTTTCAGGAGCGCGTCCACCAGTAATGCGAGGCCGGTCGTGTCAAAGGGCTGGGAGACCGCGCCGTCGAAGTCGGATCCCAGGGCCAGGTGCGCGGCGCCGGCGCGGTCCCGGGCGTACCGGAACGAGCGGGCGATGTTCCCGACCGACTCGCCGCATACCGCGTACCCGAAGTAGGTTATCCCGATCACGCCGCCGGCGCGCGCTATCGCGCCGATGTGCCGGTCGGACAGGTTGCGCACCGTGTCGCAGGCGCCGCGCACGCCGGTATGGGACACGATCACCGGCCGCTTCGACACGGCCAGCACATCGTCGATCGTCTTCGGCGAGGCGTGGGTCAGGTCCACGATCATGCCCGTCTGCTGCATGAGCGCGATCATCCGCTTTCCCTTTTCAGTCAGGCCGCCTTTTTCCACGCCGTGCGCGGACCCGCCCATCTCGTTGTCGAAAAAGTGGGTGGGCGACATCATGCGGAACCCGGCGCGGAAGAGGGTTTCCACCCGGCCCGGGTCGCCCTCGAGCACCTGCGCCCCCTCGATCGAGAGGAGGGCCGCGGTGACGCGCGGGTCTGCCTTCCGCCGCGCGAGGTACTGCGCGAGGCTGTCGCGCGACGTGATAAGGGCGCAGGAGCCATTCGAGCGCGCCGCGAACCCGCGCATCTTTTCCGCCTGGTAGAGGGCGCGCTCGAGCGGGCTCGTCCAGGTGCGCGGCGGCCAGAGCTGGGCGATCACCAGCGGCGTCATCAGGTCGTTCTCGTCCCTGACATTGTCCCACGAGAAGATGCCGGCCGGCGTTTTTGACACGATCGAGAAGGTCTGCAGGGCCACACTGCCCTCGATGAGGCGCGGGATGTCCACGTGCCCGCGCCCGTTCCGGATCAGGAGGTCACGGTCCCACATGAGCGCGTCGCAGTGCAGGTCCGCGACGAGGAGCGTGGCGTACAGCTCGCGCGCCTGCGCCGAAACCGCCGGCGTCTTCGACGAATACACGCCGTTCGCGAGGAAATCAATCAGGCGGGGCGCGGCCAGGAAGAAGAACAGTGCAAGGGTTATGATGACGGCGGCGGCTATAGCGATAACTTTTTTCATCATGTCGGGCCTCTTGGCATAAGCAAAGCATTCATGATGAATTATAGCAAGAATATTTCTCGGCCTCTCCGGGCGGAACCTGCGTTTCCGGGCATAATGCTCTTTTCAGCCAAAAAAGTGGTCGCCTCCGGAAAATCATATTGACAATAGAATTTATGCCCTTGTATAGTGACTGAAATGTTTTCATACTTAAGAGGTCAGTATGGCTATAGCAAAGGCGAGCGGTGACATAGCGAATAACGTGATCGGGGAAAACTCCTACTTCACCGGCACCTTTTTAATAAACGGGTCGCTCCGCATAGACGGCAGGTTTGAAGGAAAATATCTCCAGGCGGAGCAGATCTACATAGGCGCGACCGGCAAGATCCGCACCAACATCAACGCGGTCTCGGTCATCGTCGAAGGCATGGTCATCGGGAACATCAACGCCTCCAGCAGGGTCCTCCTCATGCCCACGGCGAAAATCCTGGGCGACATCAAGACGCCCGAGCTCATCATCCAGAACGGCGTCATCCTCGAGGGCCGCTGCACCATCGCCAATGATCTCCGCTCGTCCGCGAAGGACCTGATCTCCGCGGATTACGAGAAGAACAAGATCATCCCCGAGGAGTTTCTTGCAAAGAGAAGTTCTTAAAATCGGTATCACGGCGGGAGACCCCGCCGGTATCGGTCCTGAAGTGGCCCTCAAGGCCGTCAACGCCCTCCGTGACGAAACAATCGTCCCCATAGTCATCGGCAGAAAATCGGTGCTCGAGAAAAATCATCCCGGTCTCTTTTCGGGGTACGAGGTTACCGGCGGGCCGCACGACACGGTCCCCGGTAAAAAATATCTCCATGACCTCGCCCTTGACCTGCCGGTCCCGGTCCCGGGCAGGGGAACGCCGGACACCGGACGGGAATCGCTCGCCTGTATCGACGAGGCGGTCGACCTCTGGCGGGAAGGCGTGATCGACGCGGTCGTCACCGGCCCGGTGAGCAAGGGCCTGATCGAAAAATCGGGCGTCCACTTTACGGGCCACACGGAATACATTGCGGGCCGGATCGGCGAGGCGACGCCGCTCATGATGATGTTCTCGGAGAAGTACCGGGTCCTGCTCGCTTCGACCCACGTGCCGGTCTCCGAGATCCAGCGGCACCTCGGCAGGGAGCGCCTGCTCGCCGTTATCCGCGCGGGACACGAGTCGATCGCCGCGATCGACGGGGGCGCGGTGAGGATCGCCGTTGCCGGGCTCGATCCGCACTGCGGCGACGACGGCGCGATCGGCACGTTCGACCGTGACGTCACGGCCCGCGCGATAGAAGAGGCGCGTGCCGGGGGCGTGCCGGTGGAGGGCCCCTTCGCGGCGGACACGCTCTTCATACCGGCGGCCTGGCGGCGGTACAGCCTGGTGATCGCGCAGTACCATGACCAGGGCCTCATACCGTTCAAAATGCTCGCGTTCGACGAGGGGGTGAACGTCACGATCGGGCTCTCCATCGTGCGCACCTCCGTCGATCACGGCACTGCCTTCGATATAGCAGGAACCGGCGCGGCGCAGTGGAGCAGCATGGCCGCGGCCATCCGGTGCGCCGGGCTCCTTGCCCGGAACCGGCGGGTCGCGCCGGCGCAGTCCGGCCGGTAGCTTCCCGGCGCGGCGCATTATCAATTCACAGGGGGCTTTCATCATGTATAATCCATTGACCGATGAAACGAGCAGGCTGTCACGCCGCTCAATGCTGGCGGGGACGATAAAGCTGGGCGCGTTCGCCGCGGCTTCATGGCTCGCGGGCTGCTTCAAGGGGGAGGGACCGGCGGTTCCGGCAGCGGAACCGGGCGGAAAGGAGGCTGCGGCTGAAACTATCACCGTCACCGGCGACCCGTCGACGCGCATCCTCTTTAAGAAGGGGCTCATCGCCGATGGCACGGGCAAACGCGCGTACGTGGGCGATGTGCTCGTCAACCGGGACGTGATCGAGAAGGTGACCCGCGGCGATATCGGGTTCACGGGAAAGACCGTCGATTGCGCGGGTAAAGTTATCGCGCCCGGGTTCATCGACGAGCACTCCCACAATGACTGGCTTCTCTGCCGCAAAAACCACGCCGACATGCTGAAATCGTTTACCGCGCAGGGCATAACAACGTTTGTGACGGGCAACTGCGGCTTCGGCGTTGCCGGGTTCGAGAAAAACAGCACCTTCAAGAAGTTCATCGAGAAGCAAACCGGCGGCTTCCTCGGGAACGAGCATATCGAATGGGACACGATGGACCAGTACTATGCCGTGCTGAAGAGGCAGGGCATAAGCCACAACATGGTAAATCTGGCGGGCCACGGCACCAGCAGGATGTCGATCCGGGGTTACAAACCGGACCCGATGAGCGCCGGCGAGATGGCCGTACTCCTCCGGCTCCTCGACGAGTCTATGGAGCAGGGATGTTACGGCGTGTCGCTCGGGCTCCAGTACGAGCCCGGCATCTTCGCGACCGCGGACGAGCTCATGCAGGTGGCGCGGCTGGTGAAGAAGCACGACAAGATCCTCACCGTCCACAAGAAGGCCTATTCCTCGCTTTCTCCCACGTATCCCCTCGTGCCGGTTGGCGCGCCGCACAATATCCTCGCGCTCAAGGAGATGCTGGACATCGCGCGGAAAACCGGAGTGCGCCTCCAGGTTTCGCACCTGATTTTCGTGGGTACCGATACCTGGGACACGTGCGGCAAGGCGCTTGCCATGATCGAAAAGGCGCAGCGGGACGGGGTGGACGTGAAGTTCGACACCTATTCGTACCACTGCGGCACGTCGGTCATCAGCGTCGTGCTCCCCGCCTGGTTCCTCGGCAGGGTGCCGGAGGTATACAATGACCGGAAGGCGCTGCTGCGGCTCGAGATGGAGTTCCGCGTCATCAAGTTTCTCCTCGGGTTCGGGTACGAGGATATCCAGATCACCAACGCCCTGCAGCCGGACCTTGACCGGTACAACGGCATGTTCCTGGGCGACATCGCTGAAAAGCGCGGGATGGGCCAGTTCGAGAATTTCATAGACATGGTGAAGAAAACCGGCGGCAAGGCGCGCGTGCTCAACCACCGGTACAGCAGCCTCGACAACGTGAAGGAGCTGATGCGCCATCCTTCGTCCCTTTTCATGACCGACGCGATCCCCGCGCCGGACGGCGTGCAGAACCCGGGCTCATTCGGCTGTTTCCCGCGCTTCCTCCAGTTCGCGCGGGAGTACCGCGTCATTACGATGGAAGAGGCGGTGCGCAAGATGACGGGCGCGACCGCGGAGCGATTCCGGATCCCTAAGCGGGGCTTCCTGAAAGAGGGCTACGCCGCGGACATTACGCTGTTCGACTGGAAACGGGTGCGGGACAATAACACGGACCTCAAGACCGACGCCGCCCCTTCCGGTATCGAGGCCGTGTACGTAAACGGGAAGCTCGTGATGGAGAACGGGAAAACGGATACGGCGGTGCTGACGGGGACGGTGGTCTGACGGGGCGTTACAGCCTGCCGATGGCCCTTGAAACGGCACGGGCGAAATTGTCCAGTATCTGGCTCTCGTCCGCGCCCTCGGCCTCGACGAAAAGCGCTTTCCCGAGGACGCCGCTTTTCCTGCATTTGATGAGCGCCCTGATCCCGCCCTTTTTCACGGACTCGGACAATGGGTGGGTGTCGCTGTACGAAAAGGTCTCGATTCCCAGCGAGTAGTAATATATGACGATCTCGAACGTGTCAAAACGGCCGGAGACCGGTGTTGCAACGCCCGCCAGGCGCTCGCGTACACGTTCCGCGGAGAGATTGATTCCCGCCGGCACCGTTACGAGCACCCGTCCCGCGGCCGCGTCTGCCGCGAGGAAGAGTAAGAAGAGTACAATGACCGCCTGCCGCATGGCCCGACCTCGCCTGATATCCGTGGGCTCGCCGCGCCCCGTACAGCCATAGCCCATGGCGGGTTAATTGTAAACAACATATTGGGGGTGGCGTCGTATGCGGGGCAGGGGGAACGGGCGATTTTAAGTCATGAATCGGCGGGAATCGTCCGAAAAGAAGTAGTGGAGGGCGCGTATCCTTCCCGGGTCGCGCGAAACATTCCGGTATGACGATGAGGGCGCTATGATTGATGGACTGCTGATCAAATCCGTGTTTCTTTTTATCATCTTCTGGGGCATCGGCATCGGCATGCTCTGGTTCAGGCCCCGCATCGAGATCGTGTGGAAGATCATAGCCACGATCATCCTCGTATTTTATATCTGGTTTTTCTTCGATGAGATCAGCTCCGGGTATGCCGCCTTTTCAGCCGGATGGTACAATTTCGTCGTTAATTTTCTGAA
>JAKJGD010000025.1 GCA_022704585.1 Spirochaetota bacterium
CGTCAATCCGGCACTGGATTTCCGCAACACCCGATCCTGCGTCTGTCGCCGTGACGCTGTATTTGACGTCAGTTGAAGCGACATTGTAGGAATTGATCTGCTTAAGCTCTTTGTCTGCTTTGATCTCGACAACCGGGGCGGCATCGTCCGTCACGAGTTTGGTAGTGGCATCTTTCAGCTCGATTTCCTTACCTGATTCGTCGAATATCCTGAAAGCAAATTGCTCGGTCATGTTGTCGACATTGTCCACAGACCTGATTTTCAGGTCAATGTTGTCTTTCGCGGGCATTGCAAAGGGGGCTGCGTATTCCTGGTACGTTGTCCCATCCGTGGAGTATTCGATTTTTTTTACGCCCGAGAGTGCGTCATTTGCGCTGATGCTGAACAGGGTGGTTTTTGCAAAATAAACATTGTCGCCGATTTTTTTGACGGGCGCGCTTGACGTCACAACGATGCTTGGGCCGGTATTGTCGACGACGACATTATAGGTTTTATCTGCTTCCTTGTTGCCGACCTTGTCGATGCCGTAATACTTGATCGAGTGGGGACCTTCCGCTTCGATAGAAAAAGGATTCTCGAAAACATTCGTTGCACCTTCGTCGATCTTGTATTCGATCTTGTCCATGGCGAAATCGTCGCTTGAAAGCAGTCTGAACTGGACTTTCGAATTCACAAAAAGAGTTTTCCCATCGGAAAACGTTTTTGCAGCAACGACGGTTGTTGTCTGGGACTTGCCCTCCGTATCGGTTATAACGGTGCTTTCCTTCTTTACTTCGTCTTTTATTTCAGTCTTGCTTTCGTCAGTGGCATTTTCGATTTTAGCAGGATCTGTAGTAGACGGATCGTCCTGGGAAAATGCGCGATTTGAGATGGAGAAAGCGACGGCAAGACATATTACCAACAGGTAAACTTTCTTAAACATACATGACCTCCAGTCGACGGGATAATTACTAATGATTTATGTCAAAACACTTATTTTTAAGGGTAAATAATAAATATAATAAATTTATTGTCAATAGATATTTAAGTACAAAATTTGTAAAAAATTGTTTTTATTTGGAGAAATATATAAAAAAGAGACCGCGAAGTCCACTACGTTGCCGTGCTATTACTTTGAGGGTTATAACCCGAGCTATGTGATACCAGCGTAAATTACCCCATAATAGCTTGACTTTTAGTTATAAATTTAATATATATCCATTTTTATCATACTAATTCAAGGAGCATCGTCATGAAAATGCGAGCGATCGCCATCATTATTTTTCTGTCATTTTTCATAACAGAGTTAACGTTTGGACATTCCGGCGGGCTTGATGCCAATAGCGGGCACTGGGACCATCAAAAAAAGGAGTATCATTATCACCGAGACGGTAAAATCGTCAAGGATACCAGCAGGGATTACGACGAGCGTGAGAATAAGGGAGATGTAGAGAAGGAGACGAAAGAGAAAAAAGAAAAGAAAGTGAAAAAAACAAAAAAGAGAGATAAAGAAGAGATAGGCGAAGAGGATCAGGATAAAGATCAAAAGGGAACCAAAGAGAAAAAAAAGAAAGTAAAGAAAGAGAAAGATACGGTTAAAAAGGACACCGACAAGAAGAAGAAAAAGAAGGAAGATAAGGAAGAAAAACCGAAGAAGGAAAAGAAAGAGAAAAAGCAAAAGAAAGAAGATAAACCCAAAAAAGAAGATAAACCGAAAAAAGAGAAGAAAGAGAAGAAAGAGAAGAAAGAGAAGAAAGAAAGCAAACCAAAAAAGGAAACCAAGAAAAAAGAAACCAAAAAGAAAAAGTCAAAGAAAGAAGACTGACATAACTAGTGCTATTGCGCAAACCATGCCGGATAACCGGCATGGTTTTTTATTTGTCAAGAAGAATGGAATAAGGTATCCTGAGAAGAATCGGTTGATAGATCGCCGGATTTATATAGATTGCATACAGGGCCTTTTCGGTCTGAAATATCTCTTTCCCGGAATAATAGAAAAGGTATTCTCGTGACTTGATGTGGGGCAGCGCGGGCGGGGTGTAGACAACCCGTGCTTTTTTGTTTAAAGCATGCTTGAAATCCGGGAATAGTATTGATTTAATGTTGCCATCAGTGCTGCAGTAAAGAAACACGTATTGTTTCAGGTGATCATTGTACACGAGTGACGGCTCTCCCATGACATCCGCGGCAATTGGAGTTGCGCGGGCCAGCTGCCGTGACCAGCCGCCTTCAGAGTCCAGAAATTCGTAGGAGTTGCGGTTGCGTATCGCCGAAACCCTCACGCGTGAAATGTAAGCCGGGACCGTGCCGTCCCGTGAGGGTCCATGGCCGGAAAGGTACAGGTAATCTCCTATCCGTATGACGGAATCTCCAAATACCGGTTCGCCTTCCCTGAAGATCGTGGCGATGCGCCTGAACCTTACGGGTGATCCAGGTTTCCATCCTTGTGGCATCTGCCATTCGGCAAGACCGACGCCCATTACGCGTATCGGAAGCTCGCCTTTTCGCGGTCGTATGCTTTTATCGACGAATACAATCATATAGTAAACGTAAATAGTCGCATCAATCTTGATTCCGTCGATAGCCCACAGCCTCCATAAACGGGGGTCTTCTGCTTTTGTCGTTTCTATAAAAGGTACGACTGCGCCCTCTTTTTTATTAAAAACAAATCTCAGTTTTTTGATTGTCGCATCGCCGGGAACTTCGGTAAAGGCCAGGGAATTGCTTATCATGCCCTTCATGACGGCCGTTTCCTCAAACGTCGAGCCGGATGTCAGCTCTCCTTTCCATGACCCGATGATTGTATCTCCGAAGGTCCACATCATGATGCCGTTCACCGGTATCGGCGTGCAGCCGTCCTGCCCGAGTACGCTCTCCTTTCTGCTTTCACCGAAAATTCCGAGGTTTTCCACCCTGGCGTTTCGGGCGCAATATGTGCACGAGAGAACAAGCGCAATCACAAGAATGGATATTTTTGAATGGTATCGCATTTTACCGTCTGTCATATTTACGACCGTATTGCATGGTTCAGTTAAGGGAAATGCTGCTTATTATAGGTCGAGATGCGCGGAAAAGGTCAAGAACATATTTATATGAATATTTTATTGCATTACTGAAAGACAATAAAAATCAATCTTGACAAAAAAATGATTTTTTTAAAATCGATTATATTCTGTGCTTGGAATGCCGGGTCGAGCGGATTACCCGGAGATTCACCTGTTGCAAGGCGAACATCTATTATATGAAAGTAGTCATAACGGGTCTGAACATCATCTCTGCCCTCGGTTTGAATTGCGACGAGTGCTGGTCGGGCCTTTCCGCCGGAAAGTCGGGGATCCGCATGATAACCATGTTCGATTCCATGAAGAACGACACAAGGATAGCCGGCCAGCTGCCCGACGGCTTTGAGGAATATGGTGCGCGCTTCTGTAAAAAGAGGATAGCCGGCCAGATGACGCGTGTCACACGGATGGCATTCGTGTGCGCGGCCGAGGCTATCGAGAGGAGCGGTCTGGATTTTACTTCAATGGACCGCTCGCGGTGCGGCGTGATAATCGGCGCCGTATCTGCGGGGAATTCGAGCGTGGAGAAGGGCACTACCTCCAGGAACAGGATCGTCAAATGCATGAGCAACGCCATGCCGGCATGGATATCGATTCATAACGGTCTGGAAGGACCGAGCTATGCCGTGAACACTGCCTGCGCCTCATCGGCGTATGCCATGGCTTTCGGTTATGACCTGATACGGAACGGTGCGGCGGACCTGGTGATTACGGGCGGCGGGGATTCCACGATTAACCCTGAGGAGATTGAAGGGTTTAATCAAATGTACGCACTGTCCACCGCCCCGGTCGATCCCGCAAAAGCGAGCCGGCCGTTTACGAAGGACCGGGACGGGTTCGTCATAGGTGAAGGTGCCGGCATGCTTATACTCGAATCGGAGAAATCGGCGCACGCGCGCGGTGCACACATTCACGCGGAGATGGCAGGATATGCCCTGACCAGCGAGGCGTATAATATCATGGCACCCCGGAACGGCGGCGACGGAATGGCGGTAACGATGTCGCGGGCACTTCGGCACGCCGGTCTTGGCCCGGACGATGTGGATTACATAAACGCCCATGGCACTTCCACCATGCTCAATGACCTGTATGAAACGAAGGCGATCAGGAATGTCTTCGGCGCCCGGGCGGGCTCTATCCCGGTATCCTCGATGAAGTCGATGATCGGGCATACTATTGGGGCGGCCGGGGCCATCGAGGCGGCAGCAACGGTCCTGTCTATCGAGCATGGGATCGTTACACCGACGATAAACTATGACAATCCCGATCCCGACTGCGACCTGGATTACGTGCCGAATAATTCCCGGGAGCAGAAAATTGATGTTGCAATATCCAATTCATTCGCTTTTGGTGGTCATAATGCAACGATTGTTCTGAAAAAATATTGAATAATGGCAGGGAGGCCCTCACGGGATTCTCTGCGGCGCAAGCAGCAATCGCATACAATCCGGAGTCTGTCATGGCAAAAATTGAAAGCGGCACCAGGGAAGAGGTAAAAAAAATCGTGTACGAGTTTTTCGCTGAAGAATGCGAGGTGTCTGCGGAGGTGCTTAACGAAGGCACCAACGTCATCAAAGACCTTGAGGGCGACTCGCTCATGTTTCTCGAACTCCTGGAGATATTCAAGAAAAAGTATGGCCTTGATGTAGAGCTCAAAACAGTGGGCAAATACGTGGTCAAGCATCCGGCTGAAACGATCGGCGCGATCATAAACATGACGATGCTGATTATAGAGCATGAGAACAGGATAGCCGACATAGGATGATCCCGGACGGTCCGCCCTCAGTGGAAAAGAAAAAAACAGCTTCAATATTCCCCGCCTTCGGCTGCAAGTATCTTGGCAACGAACGAAGCATACTCGAGGACATGTCCCCGGACCTGAAGGAACTGCTCGGTCGCGCCGGTGACGCCGTGGGTCTCTCCGGCGATTTGCTCGCCGGGAGCCCGTACGGCGATTTCAGCGATGAGCTCATATCGCAATACGCCGTGTACCTGTACGGCTGCGCGGTGTCCCATATCCTGAAGCGCAGCGGCGTACATTCCGACTATACGGCCGGTTACAGCATGGGCCTGTACGCGGCGCTGTATCACGCGGAATGCATCACTTTCGAGCAAGGCCTCGAGTGCATCAGGGTCGCGTACGGGCTTATTCGAAACACGGCGTCGAAGCATGATTTCGGCATGGGCCTCATTTCCGGCCTCCCTCTCGCCGATGTCGAGGAGCTGGTTTCCCGGTCGGATGATCTCGAAATAATCAACGCCAATAACAGGCACAGTTTCCTTGTGTCGGGATACGATGAAAACGTGAGGCATGTCCTTGCCGCAGCCAGGGTCAATGGAGCCCTTAATATCCAGCACCTCGCGTTCCGTTCGCCTTATCATTCACGGTTCATGAACGAAGCGGCGGCACGTTTCAGGGAATACTGTTCCGGCATTCGGATATACGACCCGATCTACCGACTTGTATCGTCTGTCGACCGCCGGGTGGTCACGACGGGTGATGAAGTGCTCGCTGACCTTGCCGACAATATCAATCATGCCATTAACTGGCACGAGACGATGTCGTGCATGATCGCCGCGGGTGTTGATGCGTTTATCGAGTGCGGACCCGGGAAGAGCCTGTATAAAATGGCAAAGTTCATTGAAGGCGATTTCGATGTGTATTACCTGCATACGCTCAGCAGCCTGCTCTCCTCCGGACGTAGCTGCTCTCACGCCCCCGCCTTCAAGAGATAGGGACCCATGAAGCTGCTCCTGATAAACCCGCCGCGTTCCCCTCACAACGGCATACTCGAGTTTGCGCCCGAACAGGCGCGTCACTTCATACATAAAAAGCTCATCGGTCCGCCCCTTGGCCTTATCACGCTTGCTGCCGCGTGCCGCGAATACGAGGTGCATGTACTGGACATGAAGGGGGAATACGACCTCAACCCCGCCGCGCCGGCGCCGGCCGCACTCGCGGCCGCGCACATGGAGCAGATCAGGCCTGATGTCGTCGGCGTCACTTTCATCGCTTCCGAGTTCCCGGCAGGCATGGACATTCTCCGCACCGTCAAGAGAATTGAACCGGGCGTTCTCACCGTGGCCGGCGGACTCCACGCGACCGTTTGCCCGGCCGATTTCGCCGGCGGCGCCGCGGACATTGTCGTACCGGGGCAGGGAGCGGGTACGTTCGTGGAGATCATCCATGCCCGGGCGAAAAGGACGCCCCTGGACGCAGTTCCCGAGATCTTCATCAAATCGGATGACGGCCTTAAATTCACCGGTAACGCCGACCGTTCATGGGAACCGGCAGGCAGGGACTTCGTGTTCCCCGACCGCTCGCACCTGAAACGCTGGATCAGCACCTACCGGGCCGGCGGTTCGCCCGACACGAGCACATACCTCTTCACGTCGCTCGGGTGCCCCTACCGCTGCACCTTTTGTTCGATCTGGAACCAGTTCGGTGGCAGGTTCCACCAGCGGGACGTCGAGAGCGTGATCAGGGAGCTGCAGATGATCGACGAGTACCCGGTGGTCAGGTTCGCTGACGCGAACACGATCGTGAACGAGGCGTTCATGAGCAGGCTGTTTGACCGGATACGCGAGGAGGGCATCCGCAAGACTTTCATCATGGACGTGCGGTTTGATACGGCCGCGCGCTTCCCTGCGCTTATCGAAAAGCTCGCCCGGAACGGGCTCAAGGTGGTCATTTGCGGGTTCGAGTCCTTTCGCGAAGAGGAGCTCAGGCGTTACCGCAAGGAGGCGCAGGCCGGACTCATAGAGAAGGCCATCTCGGTCTTTCATGCGAACGGCATCATGGTTCGGGGTAATTATGTGATCCCGGCGGATTATACGAAGGACGATTTCGCTGCAATGGCGGACTATGCCGGATCGCACCGGGTCGTGTACGCGGGATACACGATACTGACTCCCATGCCGGGCTCGCCCCTCTATGACGAAATGAAAGACCGCATTGTCGATACCGACCTGGCGAAATACAATTTCTTCAACAGCGTGATGAAAACCGCACTCCCGATAGAACAGTTTTACGAAAACGTGGGCAGGCTGTGGCTCATAAAAGAGGGCACTGACGTTATCTGACGGGGACCCTCATGCGAGGTACTGCATGGCGTAGCCGGCCTGCATGAACTTGCTCACCTCGGTGACGAAGCTCAGTATGAGGTCGCCGCCACAAAGCTTCTCATCCCTCAATATGCTGTCAAGGCACATGAAAGCCATGGGAGGGCCGGGATAACCGGTGCCTGACATGCTGGTATAAAGCGAGTCCGCGGGTATGCCGAGACCGGCGCATTCTTCCATGACGAGGTCGGCAATATGTTTTGACGGCAGGTTCACCTGGAAATAACGGAGATGTGCAAGGTCGATGCCATAGGCATCGATCATGCGCCGGAGCCCCTTGACGAAGACGGTACCGTCCGGATCGTGGAAATGGGCACGGAGCTGTTCCTGGAACATCTGTGCAAGATGGTGGTAGCCCTTTTCATATTCGATCCGGGGGCTCAGCCAGTATGCCGGCCTCCGGTTTCCCATGCAGGAAGGCTTATTGCCGCCTGCCGATTCCATATACGTGTGCGTGATGTAGAGCCCGGGCTCCGCGGTATCGCGCCCTTCAAGGAAAAGGGCGCCGGCCCCGTCGCAGAGGAACCATCTCAGGAACACGTCCTCCTTTCGGATAAGCGGCTGGTTGTAATACTCGGCGCGCAGCTCGGAGGACGAGATGCTCGAGGAGAGGACGAGGGCGTTCCGGTACCGGCCGTTACGGATCAGGTCATGCGCCAGCAGGAGGGCCTTGTAGGCGGAGGTGCAGTTCGCGTGGATCGAAAGCTCGGCGCACCGATCGATCCCGAGCATCTCCTGTATGCGTACGGAGGGTGTCGGCATCTGGTCCATGTGCGCGCTGCCGTACGCGATAAGCTCGACATCGGCTGCCGGATGTGCGGCCATGTCCAGGGCCCGTTTGGCAGCCTTGACGGCCATGGTGACATTGTCCTCGGTGAATTCGCGCGTGACCGGATCGATTGCATAATGGTACTGCTTGATATCGAGCATCTCCTTCATGACGGGCCTGATCCTGCGCATCCATCTCAGGACCTTCTCCGGCGCTTCGGTGATCTCGCCCAGGACCCTGTCGATTTCGTCAAACGGCACCGGTGCGCCGGGCAGGAAGGAGCCGGAGCCTGTTACTTTGACTGATATATCTCCTGCCATTGCTGTTTCTCCGTCAGAGGTATCTATTGATATAACCGCGGATACGGGCTCGGTCGTATCCGCCGTGCTCATCGATCTTCTCGACAAGCCTGACAGCCGACGCGACAACTTCTTTTTTGGGAACGACCGCGTCGACTATGTTCATCGCGAGCGCTTCTTCGGCGCTGAAGCTCGAACCGGTGAGGACGGTTTCAAGCGCGCGCCGGCGGCCGGCACGGGCGGCAAGGTTCAGGATGCCGCCGCACCCGGGGATAAGCCCGAAGCCGGTCTCGGGCAGCCCCAGCACCGAACCTGACCCGCATACGCGCGCGTGGCAGAACAGGGCGAGCTCCAGGCCGGAGCCCAGGCATACGCCCCGTACGGCCGCGATGACCGGCACGGACAGCTCCTCGAAGAAGCTGAACGACGACAGGTTGTCCAGCAGCATGGAGCTGTCCGCTTTATGAGCGGCACCGGCTTCCCTGAGAGCGCCAATCAGGTCTTCCAGGTCCGCGCCGGAGGAAAAGTGCCTCCCGCGGCCGTACATGACGATACCCCTGGTCCGCGTACCGGCTGCGATCTCGCGCGTGACGCGTTTCAATTCAGAAAAAAAAAGCGGGTCATCCTGTTCGAGGGGGGGTTATCAAGGACGAGGTGGCCAATGCCGTTTTCAATCTTCCAGGTAATATTGTTACTCATGGGCGTTTATCGCGAGCGAGCAGAACAGCCGCGTTTCCTCCTCAAGTGCATCCTGCCGGGTCATGGTGCGGCCGTTGTTGAGGGACCGCACGACGGACCTGATAACATCCGGCGACCTGCCTTCAACCATTTTTTTCATGAAAGAGATGGAAAATTCCAGGGCACCGCGCGGCCGCGTCGTGTAATCCACGAGACCTATTGCAGACGCCTGTTCCGCGTTTACGATATCGCCTCCGAGTATCATGGCGAGCGCCCGGCCCAATCCGACCAGGGGGGAGAGACGCTGCGTGCCGCCAAACCCGGGCATGAGCCCGTGGTTTGCTTCGGGAAACGCGAACAGCGCGCCCGTGCCGCACACCCGGATGTGGCAGGCGAGCGCCAGCTCAAGCCCGGCACCGAAGCAGGCCCCCTCGATCGCGGCTATCACGGGCACCTCGATCGCGTCGATATAGTCGAGGATCTCCCTGCCGCGCTTCATGCGGGAAGCGAGTACGGACGCGTCCGCGCACATGCTCCTGAGCTGTTCGAGGTCGGCGCCCGCGGAGAAGTGTCGGTCCTTGCCCGAGAGGATGATCCCCTTGAGAAGTGTGGAACCGGTCCATTCGCGGAGCCGGTCCGGGTCGACGAACTCCGGGCCCGCGAGATAGTTCTCGGGCCGGTTGTCGACCGTCAGCATGCCGATGGCGCCGGCCTGCTCCCATGTCATGATCCCGGATCGTTCCATATACCGTATGCGCGTCACTCCTGAAAGATAGCCGCGAAACGCTCGATGAACAGGTCCGGTATGTCATGGGGGACCCGCTCGCCGTCCACGAGCAATGTCTTGATCGAAGCCCGCGTTATACGCTCGCCGCTGTCGGCGCGCGCTATGACATGGTTGAACACCAGGTATGGGGCTTCCTTCGCAATATCGGTGACGATGATCAACTCGTCGAAAACTAGGGCCTCTTTTATGTAACGGATGTCCGCCTCGGTCACAACGAGAATGAGCCGGTTCCGCCTGAAGTAATCGAAGAGGTCGAGGGAGCGCAGTATCTCCCAGCGGGCCTGCTCGCAGTAGTTCAGGTACACGGCGTTGTTGACATGTCCGAAAGAGTCAATCTCGTACCCGCGTACGGTTATCTGGTATTCATGCATAACGTCATAATGCCACGGTGTGCTTATAACCGGCCGCCTCCGTGAAGGGCAGCCGGTTATTGCCTGTATACAAGTGGTCGGCTATCATGGTAGAAATCAACTAAAAATCAACAGGCATTGATATTTTATGGCCATTATTCTGTATAAATGGAAAACTGCAGCGATTCCCTGGCCGGGTTACGCAAGGAAATTGTATTGCCAAAATGAGTGCCGGGAATGAAACTGATAATTGCCATGTCACTAATGTCATCAGATACCATCGGGATTGCCGGCAGCGGGCGCATGGGCGCTGATATATTCCATTACCTGTGCGATTACGATTTTTCCATCGTCTGGCTCTGTGTATCAGGCCAGGAACGTGAAAAGCAGCAGCGCGCTTTCATGAGAAGGATCGACAGGCTGCACAATGCCGGCATGCTGGACGGTGCAGCCCGTGCCCGCATGATTGAAAAGACAAGCATAACCGGCGAGATCAGGGACCTGGGCGCGGCGGGCATCGTCATCGAAGCAATACCCGAGGACATCCTCGTAAAACGCGCTTTCTTCAGAGAGCTCGCGTCACATGTCGGCAGGGACGCAGTCCTTGCAACGAATACCTCTTCGATACGACCTTCGCTGCTCCTTGACCAGGACATGGGGCGCGAGCGTTTCGCGGGGCTCCATTTTTTCTTTCCGGTGAAGCTGAAGAGCATTGCAGAAATAATCAAGACCGATCATACGAACGCAAGGAGCCTTGAGGTGCTCAGGGACCTTCTGCGTCTAACGGGAAAATCATTTCTGGAGATGCATGAGAGTAA